>NZ_JAVRCD010000038.1:0-85015 GCF_034530895.1 Nostoc sp. DedQUE08 | reverse complement strand
GTTGCAGTCATTAGCCTTGTAGCTGTAGTTTCTGCTGTCCAAGTCGTTCAAGATTTGTATCAGAGCCGTCCCACTACCCGCTTGGTTGACCCAGAAATCTAGCTTTTAGCGTAGTGGCGCACATCTGTGCGCCACTGCGATGTATCCATCTAAACCTCCGGGGTACTCCCGCCACATTGGTACTCCAATTGGCGGTGACGGGGGATAGGAGGGCTGATTGAGTGGGGATACCTTATTTGTTGCCTATCAATGAAATTAAAACTGCTACTGGCATCCCGCCCCTTATCCCCAGAGGGGACCCCACCTTCCCCATTCCCGTTCTCCCCGCTTTCGTGACGAAAGCGAACTACTACGCTAAAATAACCATTCTCCGCAGCCGCTCAGGAAAAAGAATATAATTAATGGCTAACCTCAACCTGATTTCAGAACATAAAAGCTTTGGTGGCAAACTCGGTTTCTACAGTCATCACTCCTCCACCTGTAACACTGAAATGCGCTTTACCATCTATCAACCACCACAAGCAATCTCATTTCCTGTACCGATTCTCTATTTTCTCTCTGGATTAACTTGCACGGAAGAGAATTTTATGGCGAAGGCGGGAGGAGTGCAGCGCTTTGCTGCTGAGTACGGTTTGATATTGGTTGCACCAGATACCAGTCCGCGTAATACTGGCATTGCAGGTGAGGATGATGACTGGGACTTTGGCACTGGTGCAGGTTTTTATGTTGATGCTACAGAAGAACCGTGGCGTCAAAACTACCAAATGTATAGTTATATCGTCCAGGAATTACCTGCTTTAATTACTGCAAATTTCCCCACCCAACCTGATAAACAAGGCATTTTCGGTCATTCGATGGGGGGACATGGGGCACTTGTGTGTGCAATGAGAAACCCAGAACTCTACAAATCAGTATCAGCCTTTGCACCGATTACTGCACCTATGCGTTGTCCTTGGGGTCAAAAGGCTTTCAATGGTTATCTTGGCAGCAATCAAGAAAATTGGCGTGCTTATGATGCTAGTGAATTAGTCAAGCAAGTAGGTTATCACAGTTCAATTCTTATCGATCAAGGGACTTGCGATCAATTTTTAGCTAAACAATTACTGCCAGAGGTGTTTAAGCAAGTTTGTACAGATGTTAACCAGCCGTTAAACTTGCGTTACCAAGAAGGTTATGACCACAGTTATTATTTCATCGCCAGTTTTATTGAAGATCATATCCGCCACCATGCGATTGCTTTAAAAAACTAGACCGGAAGACAGGAATTCAGATTTGACACTTTTCTTAAGTTTTAGATTGTAGTTAAACAATGCAGTTATTTAAATTGCCAAATATGTATAATGCTATCCTCATTGCTACTAGCAAGGGTTTTACCATCCCGGCTCAGAACAAGCCCTAAAACCGAACTGGAACCATCCCTCCATGTTTGCAACAGTTTTAAAGTCTCTAAGCTCCACAGTTCAATACTGCCATCATAATTGCCGCAGATCAGAATTTTTCCATCGGAGCTGATGGCAAGAGATTCAACTGAACTAAAATTATCAGTAAACTCATGCAGCAGTTTTCCAGTTTGAAGATTCCATAACTTCAGGGTACTAATTGCACGATTTCGAGAAATTAGCTGACCAAAACTACCAGTAACAAGCTTTTTGCTATCTGGAGTAATGGCAATAGCATCAACTCCGGTTTTGTGCCCTTTAAGAATATGGCGTGTTTTTTTAGTTTGTAAATCAATCAGCCTAATTGTATTATCATCGCCACCCGCAGCACTTACAAGGGTTTGCATATCAGGGCTAAATGCAACTTTACTCACAAATCCTGAGTGTGCAGGAATGGTATCAAGCAACTTAAGCGTGTGTAAATCCCAAAGCTTGATTGTGCCATCGTCACTGCCACTAGCAATCAATCTACCATCTGAACTAATCGCAACGGTTTCTACTGGTTGAGTATGTCCACTTTCGCTATCAAGCATAAGGAAAGTGCGTAAATCCCAAACCTTCATTGTTGGAGTGGTTATCCCACCGCTTACAATCCGCTTACCATCTGGACTAATCGCAATTGAAGTGACACCATCTGAGTCAGCTTTTAAACTACGCAGTAATTTTCCAGTACGCAGGTTCCAAAATTTAATTGTATCATCTCTACCTCCACTAATCAGGGTTTGCCCCGAAGGGCTAATCGCAACTGCTCTCACACCAAAAGTCACTTTTTTATGGCCAGTCAGTGTGTGAACAAGTTGAATCTGTGGTTGGGACTGAGTAATTGTACTCTTGTCTATGGGAAGATTTGAACTGGAAGAATGTACATCAATAACAGTGATATCTACTGCAATCGCTAAAACTATAATGACTGGTCTGGATTTGAGAAAATGCAATAATTTCATGGTGCCCAGGAATGCAATTACATAACATGGTTCCCATTTGGTGGAGGGCGATACCAAAGGCGGGCAGGTACGTCATCGCACCCAATCTAATAGACCATTAATTCAAATGCTCGGTTCAAGATGGATTTTGGGAATTGAGCCTTGCTTGGCTAATTGCATCCAATAAAAACAAACCCACATCTTTATGCAATGGTTCATTATGTTGTGGACAAGCTGTTGAATGCAGGCATCTTGGACAACCAGCTTCACAATCACATTCGGCTGCTAAAGCATAAGATGCAGCAGCAAACTTTATGAAGTCGGAGAAAATAGCTTCTGCTGCCCCATTCCCACCTTCACAGGTGTCAAAAAAGTAACCAATGTTCCTGCTTTCTTTTTGTATGGCCAATTCATCTACATCCAAACTGGAGGATAAAACTACCAAAGGTACAGCTTTAACTATCTGGTGCTGGATACTATACAGTGCCGTCACTTCAGCACTGCTACTCCATAATGATTGATAAAGTTCTGGAACCTCACCTCCATTAGCGGCCATAATTTCTTGTTTGTATTTATTGACAGTTATTTGCAGGGCTTTCTGTAACGGCTCATTTAACTCTACTAGTACGCAAGGCGCTTGGTATTTTGTAACGTATGGCTCTGAAAATGCTATTTCTTTTTGAAGTTTTGTTACTTCTGCTGCATTCAGTGCCTGTTTACACAATGAACAAGTTTTTCCTTCAAGTGGTTTTTTATAATTAGCGCAACGTTGGTTTTTGCAAGTCATTCCGTAGGTACGCTTCATCAATCTATAACCAATTACAGAATTCGTAATTTCTCCCCAGACAAGAGTTAAACGTAACCGTGCATCTTTAATATTAGTAGGAATAATTTTAGATTCCGCCAAGGTAGAAAGTGGTTGAATATCTAATTCTGACTCCGCTTCAGTAAATAAATCTGTATCTCTTTCTAGAAATGTTAGTAATGCTTCTCCTTTATCTTCATTTAAGCTTTCGCTACGGTATGCTATTAATTGCCCACTTTCATCTTGCACCATATATATGGCTTCGGGAAATACTTCCCGATGGGCTAACGGTAGCGACATACTTTCTAAAATTTCGCCCGTATGTTTATTAATTAGAGAAATTGACCTTTGAGTGCTGCTTCTGATATTAATCTCTCTATGAGGATAACCTCTTCCCCAAAGTTTCCCATTGCCACTTAAGAAAATTTTGCTTTGTTGTAAAAGAGAATCTGCAACTGCACCGGCTGTTTTTCCAAAACGAGTATTGAGTTCTCCTAAAGTTAAACTACTTTCAATACAACCACATTCTAAATGTTTACCTAGAATTGTTGGGTAGTCAGGGTTAAATGCGGCAGATTCAACTTCTCCTGATAGTAACTTTTCGCTATGCCGAGCGTAGTATACATCAATAGGGTTTTGTCCCAATGGCAGATAAATCACTAATCCGTACTGTTTACGTCCGGCTCGACCAACTCGTTGCCAAAATGACATCAGACTACCTGGAAACCCCCGGATTAAACAGCAATCTAGTTCGGGCAAATCAATTCCTGCTTCTAGAGAAGAAGTTGAAATAATTACCTTGATTTGTCCACTTTGGAGTTTTTGAATAATCTCGCTACGGCGATCGCCCGTTAAGGAACTGTAGAAAACTGCTACCTTGGAAGTTAAATAACCTAATCCAATGCGTTGTGTTTCTCTTTGGATTAACCCAAGTAAACCTTTGACAGCTGCACGAGAGTTACAAAAGACAATTCCACTGAGATTATGCTGCAACCAGGAAATCACTATTTTAGTAGCTTCAACATTAGCTGCATTGTTGGGAGCAAGAGATAATAAGGTACGTCCTTTATAGGGAGCACCACTATCCTCAATCAGGTGTAATCTTTGGGGTTGATGGGTTCTGCCGCTAAACCGCAATGCCATATCTTGAGGATTTCCGATCGTGGCACTAGAACAAATAAATTGCAGTCTTTGGGAATTACCACCAACCGCATCAACTGCTAACCTTAGCCGCCGCATGAGATTAGCAAAGTGTGCGCCGAAAGCCCCAGTATAGGTATGACTTTCATCAATTACACAGTAGCGCAACTGTCTTAAAAACTGTCGCCATCCAACTCCTTCATCTCGACGGCGTACATTGTAGAGATAGTAATGCAATAAGTCAGGGCTGACTGCCAAGATGTTTGGGGGGTTGGGGATAAAAAAACGCTGCCGCTCAGTAGCTGGTGTATCTCCCGTCATCAGTGCGAGTTTGAGGCGAGTGTTGGGCATTGCTTTGACAAGCGACTGTAACTTTCGCATTTGATCTAGAGCTAATGCTTTAAGGGGGAAAATATACAGTGCTGTTGTTTGCGGTTGCTTAATACACGATTCCAGGATAGCCAGGTTGTAGCACAGCGTCTTTCCGCTTGCTGTAGGCGTAGTGATACTCAAGTCAAATCCAGCACGTAACTTTGTTAGAGCTTCTAACTGGTGAGAATAAATCTGGGTGATACCGTTATTCTGTAACGCTAAACGTAAAGCAGGTGGTAAATCGCCCGGTAAGGGGTGAGTTATCCCTTGGTTAGCATTTTTAATATCTATCGCTCTAATGCTTGCAATCAGTTCTTGCGCTACAGACTGAAATCCTACCTGGGGGATTTGTTGAATCTGCTCAATAATTGTTGTGGCTGCGGCGTTGTTATCTTCGAGAAATGATGTGGAAGAAACTAAGTTGGCGTTACTTGCTTTAATTGATCCCAAAACTAGAGCTTGCTCCCAATCTCCAAATTGAGTTGGCTTAACCTCTTCAACAAACTTGACAATCAACCGTCTGCCCAATAATGCCATTACCTCCCCAACTCCATACTCCGGTGAGTAAACATATCTACCTGCACTTAGCCATTCAGGGGGTTCTGGAACAGTTTGGTTAGCGGCACGGATAATTGCGGCGTAATCGGTTGGTTTGTTATCAGTCACAAATTTATGTTTCTGCTAGCAGTAAATTATTTGTTACTGAATGTCAGTATAAACCTAATGAATTTACTCTGGCATTTTCGTTGCTTGCGTTGCCTATCCAATTTATTATCGGCATACGCGAATTTGCGGAATTACAACGAACCAATCTTCTGTTATATTTCCATTGACTTCATCTCTTCTTAAATGACGATATATACTTCTGACTATAACTTCACTTGCCTGAAACTGAAATTGTCCAGGTTTGAATCCTTTGTAACCTAATTCAGCATTCGCTTTTTTTGACAAAGCTCCAATGATTTGCCCTTGTATTGTCAAGATATCCCAACCGTTATTGTATCTGTTGCTCTGGAATTGGAGTGGAGTACCTTCTTGAAGATGAGTTATGATATGTTGGCTATTTTTAGTAGAATGATGTCCTAAATAAACATCTCCTGGACTCAGGTCGGAATAGAACATCTGCCGTGGCAGAGAGGTTGTTGCAGGGCTTAAAGATTTTGTATTTACACCTGATTCCATCACAAATAAACTTTGTCGTGTGGAACATAGAACTAATTCTTCCTTAGCACGAGTCATTCCCACATAAAATAATCGCCGTTCTGATTCAGTTTCATCTGAAGAAATTCCAAAACCGTCTACTAACTGAATAATTTTTCTAAACTCTAGCCCCTTTGCACCATGACAACTTGTAACTAGAACTGCTCGATCATCTAATATTACTTCTGGACTTTCATTGAATTCAAATAAAGTAGTAAGAACATCAGCTACACTAATGGGAAGAGCTAATTCTTCAGAATCAAATCCTCGTTCTTGGTCAATGTCATGGGCAATCTTAAGCAAGACTTTGACTGTAGGTTCTTGCGAACTGCGTTCCCATTGAGCAAAAAGACTGAGAAACCAAGCTTGTACGGATTCTTCTGGTAGAAGAATTTTCTGATTCTGGCGCTTTAATTCTTCGATGAGCTTACAGGTTACTAAATTTTTAATAAGTTGAAATCCATCTGTTTTTAAAGAATAAGTTGTAATTCTTACTCTTTCTAAAAGTAATCTAGTGGGAGCTAAGTTATCCCAATGACGAGCAAGGACAGCAATTTCATTGTGACGTATTCCCTGTTTGATCCATGACTGAATGCGCTGCTGTACCCAAAGTGCTTGCGAGTTAATATTATTAAAACTATAAGCTTCAACTGCTAAACCTTGATATCCACTGCGGTAGTTATCAATTCTTACCTGTTCTTCAAGTATAATTTTGCACCGCTTTTTATTATTATTAATTAACTTGTTAGCAGCTTGAATAATTGACTCTGTAGAACGATAGTTTTCAATCAGTAAGAGGCGTTTTGCTTTGTACTCTTCCTCAAATTGAAGGATATATTTTGGATCGGTATGTCTAAACTCATAAATATTCTGATCGTCATCTCCAATGACACAAAGATTTATTTGTACTGAGTGACTTTCATCTTCTGACTCATTTAACCCCGCAATTAACTTAATTAAGCGATATTCTTGTTCGCTAACATCTTGGTATTCATCAACAAATATATATTCTAATTTTCCTAATAATTGAATTCGTCGTGCCTGAGTATCTTCATCTGCATCTTCAAATTCTTCGCCTTTTTCAATTAATTTGCAAGCTTCAACCAAAAGCCGATCAAAATTTATTGTCTGAGTTCCTCTGTATTCACCTACCGTCCGTCCCAAAAGTGATAAGGCTAAACCGTGGAAAGTAAAGACCCGAATTCGTGATGCTTGTTCGCCAATCAAATTACGCAACCGCAACCGTAATTCTCTAACTGCATTACGGTTGTAAGCTAAAACAAGAATACGCTTCGGCTCAACTCGCTTAACCTTTACAAGATAAGCAATCCGGTGAACAATAGTTTTTGTTTTACCAGAACCAGGGCCTGCTATCACTGCCATTGTTGGGTGTGAAGCTAAAACA
Organism: Nostoc sp. DedQUE08; assembly: GCF_034530895.1. Taxonomy (NCBI): domain Bacteria; kingdom Bacillati; phylum Cyanobacteriota; class Cyanophyceae; order Nostocales; family Nostocaceae; genus Nostoc; species Nostoc sp. DedQUE08. The sequence goes on along the minus strand of NZ_JAVRCD010000038.1, from coordinate 77,731 downwards.
ATTTCTTTTTGAGCAGGGTTAAGCGGTTCTAGAATACGGTTGTAATCTTCTGGAAGAATCGGTCTGGTAATCTCTTGTGCCAAAAATTGGTACTTTGAAACGAATTCTTCTTGATTTGTACCAAAGTAATCACGAACAAATTGCTGACGCTGTTCATCTAACTTTAACTGACCATACTTCACCATGTAATGAGTGCGACGAGTTTGTTCATCATAGTGAGCTTCAACTTCAGGGTAACGGCGTTTTACTCTGGAAACACTTGCGTTTTTTATTACACGGACTTTCAGCGACTGTTGAAAGAGATTCAGCCCATCATGGTGCAGCCACAAAAGAATAACTTCTAACTCTTGATTATTCCAGTCAAGTTGAGTTTTTTGGGTAACTTCTTTAGCAAGTTTACCTAATTCGTACTTCAGAGGTAATCTTGCTCCTGTTGTATCTCCCAATGCTTGATACAAAACTTCCAATACTGTAGTTGTGAGAATTTTATGCCCAGGTAAATGTTCTGCAACTTTCATTTCTCCTAAGCGAACCACATCACTAGAAATTCTACTTAACTTTAGCCATTTTTGAGCAACCCAACCTTCCAAAATATCTATGATGTTGGATGCTCTGATTTTTTTACTATTGTCTGGGTCAAGTCGAGAAGCAAGTCCACGCAGATTTATTTGTATTTCATTTTCATTACCAAACAACTCATTAAGCACTTGGAGTAATTGGTCTTCTAACTGGCAAATGCGTTCATGATTATTACGGGCATCTCCTCTTACACCCTTGGTGATCACAAGTGTAATTGGTATTTCAAAAGAACAGACTTCAGCCTTTTGCAGTTCACAGATTCTAGCAGTCAAGTCATGTAAGCTAATTCCAGCTTCATCACTGAGACGGTCGAGCGGGAACGGTTGATCGTTGCTATTACAATAAGGTTTCTGGCAGCATTTCTATGGCGGGTTGTTCAATCTTCAAACCAAGGCGATCGCTGAAAAATTGTTGATATGCAAGGTCTGCATCATCGCAACCACAAGTTAGGAGCCAAATATATACCTGTTGTACTTCATCAGGCTTTTTAAATAGTGCTTCTAATTGTTGACCAAGTAATAATCGAGTTGCCTGTGCGTCTTCTAGAGGATTATTACTTGAATATTCACTTTGCTTATAGTCTTTATTTAGCTTATGCGAATGCTGTAGGGGGAAAGCGAGTATTGATAGTTTTAAAGTGTCAATTATATGCCAAGAAGATAATTGAGGTTCTTGCTCAATTAGATAAGGGTAATCAAAGCGGCGGAAGTTATGACCGCATACTGCTAAATTACTATTTTTTAGCTTCCTTATTTCTTCGTAAGCTTGGTTTAAAGATTCTTCCAAAAAATCCTTTGTTAAATTAGGGGATACTAATCCTATACGAAATATCTGATTATCATTGTTAACTTCTAAATCCAAATAAGTATAAAATAATTCAATAATAGATAAGTCTTCCATATAACCCTTAATAGAATTGCGCGACTGCAATTTTATTTATCAATAATTGTTAACTTAACATACCCTGACTTTTCAGAAGATTTTAGCAGTAAGCATTTATTTATCAGCTAAATAGTACAAATTTACTATTTTATTGACTCACTAATACGTTGCCGCTCCTGTTGCGTAACGCTGCAATTTGTAGCGTTCGACTGACGAATTACAGCCAATGTCTTTAACACAATATCTTGGTCTTGCTTTAAGTTTTCCCACAGCAGTGGTTTTTCTAACAGCTTACTGAAATAGCGAATTTTGGTACATGATTTAACATCAACGCGGCTTGTGTCAGTCCAGTAGTCAATGCCAGGAGGCTTCCAATGAGCTTTAGAGGTTTGAGCATGGCTGCGATCGCAGTAATTGTCACTTGCTCTTGGTCAAAAGCAGAAATTTTATAAATACTAACTAAATTACGTAATCTTACTACTTACATTGTACTTAAGCTTACTTTAAAACAGAAAAGACTTGTGAACATACTACTTGCTTGCTCATAAGTATTAATTCAGTAATTACTACTATTTTTACTAATTAATCTGCTGCCAAATTTTCAATACTAATATAGGCTAACAATGGCGCAAACTGTGAACCATTCACCTGGTTCCATAGTCACCTGTCGCAGTCGGCAATGGGTGGTACTACCTTCTGAAAACCAGGATGTTATTCGCTTACGACCACTTTCTGGCAACGAAGATGAAATAGCTGGTATTTATCAAAAACTTTTACAAGAAAAGCTAGAGAACATTCAATCAGCCACATTTCCCTTACCTCAAGCTAATAGCGTACAAGACCATGCAGCTGCACTTTTACTTATGGATGCTGCACGTCTTTTACTCCGTAGCGGTGCAGGGCCTTTTCGCTGTTTAGGACGGTTATCGCTGCGTCCTCGTCCTTACCAGTTAGTCCCTTTATTGATGGCACTAAAGTTAGAGACGGTAAAATTACTGGTAGCTGATGATGTAGGGATTGGTAAGACCATCGAAGCTGGATTAATAGCTCGTGAATTGCTAGACCGAGGTGAGGTGAAGCGTATTGCAGTGCTTTGTCCACCACACTTGTGCGATCAGTGGCAGCAGGAATTACGTGAAAAGTTTCATATTGATGCGGTGGTAGTACGCTCTGGTACAGCTTCCAAGTTAGAGCGGAATATACCAAATAATGACAGTGTTTTTAGTTATTATCGCCACCTGATTGTGAGCTTGGACTATGCCAAAGCAGAGCGTCGTCGTGCTAGTTTTATAACTCATTGCCCTGACTTAGTAATTGTGGATGAAGCACATACTTGCGCCCGTCCAAATAAAACTACAACATCCCAGCAGCAGCGACACCAACTAATTACAGAAATTGCCCAAAAACAAGAACAGCATTTACTGTTACTTACAGCTACTCCTCACAGTGGGATTGAAGAATCTTTTCTCTCACTTTTAGGTTTGCTGAAGCCGGAGTTTGAGCATTTCAATCTCAATAGCTTAACTGACAAACAACGTGACCACTTAGCGAATCATTTCGTTCAGCGCAGACGGGCAGATGTCAAGCTCTGGCTAGGGAATGAAACTCCTTTTCCTGAACGAGAGTCAAGCGAGGAATCATATAAGTTATCGAAAGAGTACAAAGAACTATTTGATGAAGTCTATGATTTTGCCCGTGGTCTAGTGAAAACGACTACGGCTGACATGAATCATGCTCAACGTCGGGGAAGATACTGGTCGGCATTGGCTTTGATTCGTTGTGTCATGTCTTCACCTGCGGCTGCGATCGCTACATTAAATCGCCAAGTTAGTAAATCAGGCGATCGCTTACTGGCTGATTTAGACGAAGATTTGATGAGTTCTTATGTTCACGATCCCACAGAGCAAGAACAAGCCGTTGATGCTTCCCCAACTGTGGTTATAGAACAGGGACAGCAGAGTTACAAAGATGCAGACAAACGCAAGTTAAAAGCTTTTGTGCAAGCAGCAGAGAAGTTGCAAGGTGGCAAAGACCAAAAGCTACAATCATGCATCGCTACGGTAGAATCTTTCCTCAGAGAGGAGATCAACCCGATTGTCTGGTGTCGCTATATTGCTACAGCAAACTATGTAGCTGATGCTCTCAGACAGAAATTGGAGAAGAAAGGTAGTCAGATCCGCGTAATTGCGATTACTGGAGAACTTTCCGAAGATGAGCGGGAAACTCGACTAGAGGAGCTAAAATCTTATCCCCAACGAGTCCTAGTTGCTACAGACTGTTTGAGTGAAGGGGTAAACCTGCAAACACACTTCAGTGCAGTAATTCACTACGATTTACCCTGGAATCCTAATCGGTTAGAACAACGTGAAGGACGTATTGACCGCTACGGACAAACAGCAACTAAGGTAAAAGCCTGCTTGCTTTATGGTCGAGATAATCCTGTTGATGGTGCAGTTCTGGATGTTCTGATTCGCAAAGCTGTGCAGATTCACAAGTCTTTAGGGATTACTGTTCCCGTACCAATGGAAAGTACCACTGTAGCGGAAGCAGTATTTAAATCCCTTTTTGAACGTACTACTGAGGTTATTCAGTTATCCCTGTTTGAGTTTCAAGAAGAATCTGCGGTTGATAAAGTTCATAAGAATTGGGACAAGGCAGTAGAACGTGAAAAAACCAATCGGACTCGCTTTGCTCAACGTGCCATTAAGCCTGAGCAAGTAGAACAGGAATTAATTGACTCTGACCAGATTTTAGGGAATGAGCAGGATGTAGAGCGGTTTGTCTTGTCGGCCTGCGATCGCATATCTTGTTCTTTAATTAAGAAAAAGCAGGGAAGGTCACTGAGCGAAGCCGAAGTGTGGTTACTTTCCCAACCACCGGATTTTCTCAAGTCAACTTTAGGGGATAAGTCGCGTTTACTCTCTTTTACCACCCCAACACCGGAGGGCGTGGAATACGTAGGCCGAAATCACCCTTTAGTGGAAGGCTTGGCACGGTACATCTTAGAAGATGCACTCTCCCACACAACAGAACCGATCGCAGCAAGATGCGGCTTTACTACAACTAATGCGGTACAAAAGCGCACAACTTTGCTGCTGGTAAGGTTACGGCATTTGCTAGACAGTTCTAAACGTACTACAGAAACGCGAAATACTACATCTCTACTAGCGGAAGAATGCGCGGTTATCGGCTTTACAGGTTCGCCTTCTAGTCCTAGCTGGTTGACGCAGTTGGAAGCAACATCACTACTGCAACAAGCCAAGCCAGTCAGCGATGTTGGTAAAGCTATCAAGCAGGTGGAAATTGCTGATTTACTTCAAAGGCTAGAAGAACTCCAGCCAGATTTGGAAAAGTTCGCCAGAGAAAGAGCAGAAGAACTTTTACAAAGCCATAGACGCGTCAGAGCAATGACTCAAGAAGGTCGAATTCGTGTCACTCCCCAATTGCCGATGGATGTTCTCGGCATTTTCATCCTCCAACCCGGACGTAAGTAAAAGGTAGTCGTGCAACTGCACTGCCGCCAGCTATTAATTTTTTATTTTTAATTCTTTAGATAGATATGAAAACTACATTAACTGCGCTTCAAATCGAAGGAAATTTATTAGCTCCAGATATGACTGCCCAAATGCTAGAAGGCAGTATCAAAGGGCAATCACCAGAAGATTTTGGTTTTAATAAAACTGATAAATTAGCAGATGAAATTGCTACTGCCTGGGGCGATGCTAAAGCATACTGGGCAGCATTTCAACGGGCATTGGCAAGGCTTGATGAGAATAACTCGGCTACTACAATTACCCGTGAACTTTGGACAGTGCCATTACTGCAAAGTCTAGGTTATGAACCTGTATACACTGCAACAGCCGAAGTTGTAGAGGACAAAACTTATGCGATTTCCCATCGTGCAGAAGCAGGAGAAAATAAGCCACCTATCCACATTATTGGTTGTCGGCTAGAAATCGATAAACGTCCTCCCAGTGGGACACCCAGGTTATCAGCACACGCGCTGGTGCAGGAGTATCTTAACAAGACAGAGCATCTGTGGGCGATCGCAACCAATGGTTATCGCTGGCGGTTACTGCGTGACTCTTCGTTGATGACTCGGCTTACTTATATCGAATTTGACTTAGAGCAGATTCTCAGTGGTGAGAACTTTGCCGAATTTGGGTTATTTTATCGGTTGTTTCACCGTTCCCGCTTACCTGAAGGTATGGATGATGCGGATAAATGCTTGCTGGAATACTACCACCAAGAAGCACTGCAACAGGGGGGACGAGTACGCGAAAAACTACGGGACGGGGTTGAAAAAGCCATTGTTCAATTAGGTAACGGTTTTATTCAACATCCGCAAAACGAACGGCTACGTCAAAAACTTGGAATTATCCCCAATTACGAAGCAGAAATTACAAATTACGAATTATATCGCCAATTGTTGCGATTAATTTATCGTTTGCTGTTTTTAATGGTGGCAGAATCCCGCAATTTATTATTAATTGGAGATGATTTAGAGAAATCTCGGATTTACCGAGAATATTACAGCATTGAACGCTTGCGAGAGTTAGCCGAACGTCCTCATTGGCGGCGGGAAGGTTTTCAAGATTTATGGCAAGGTTTGTGGGTAACTTTCTTGCTCTTTGATGAAAACTGGCGCGGTGAAGTACTGGGTTTGTCTCCCCTGAATGGAGATTTATTTGGTTCTAATACTCTGTCTGCTTTAGATAATTGTGCAATTGATAATTATGATTTACTCTTAGCAATTCGCCAGTTGTCGCTATATCAAGATAAAGTACAACTGCGGCGAGTAAATTATGAATATTTGGATGTGGAAGAATTGGGGAGCGTGTATGAGAGTTTATTAGATTTCCATCCCCAGGTAATACAGAGTCAGAGGAGATATGAATTTGCTTTGGTGTTTGGTAGTGAAAGGAAAACTACTGGCTCTTACTATACGCCGCCGCAGCTTGTACAACAACTTATCAAAACTGCACTTGAACCAGTAATTGAAGAAAAACTTCGCAGTCTAAAAGAGAAACTTCGCAATTCAGAAAATAATCAAGAATTAGAAGAAGCACTTCTGGGTTTAAAAGTTTGCGATCCGGCTTGTGGTTCGGGACATTTTCTTTTAGCAGCAGCTAGACGTATTGGGAGAGAATTAGCCAAAGTCCGTACTGGCGAAGCAGAACCGGGAAGTGAACCTTTAAAATTAGCGATTCGAGATGTTATTCAAAATTGTATTTATGGGGTGGATTTAAATCCGTTAGCAGTGGATTTATGCAAAGTAGCATTATGGATTGAAGGTTTTCCAGGTAAGTTACCACTGACATTTTTAGATCACAGAATTAAATGTGGTAATTCTCTGGTGGGAGTGTTGGATATTAATTATCTGGATGAAGGAATACCTGATGAAGCGTATAAGGCTGTGACTGGAGATGATAAGAAGTTAGCCACAGAGCTTAAGAAGCGAAATAAGAAAGAACGGGAGACAGATAATAGGGGACAATTGTCACTGTTTGGGGGTTTAGAACCTGAACGTACACATTATGCAGAAAGTTTGCGGGAGTTAGGACATATTGCTGAAGTCACACCGCAACAAGTGAGAGAAAAGCAAGCACGATATCAGCAAACTCGTAAAGATTCTGGATGGTGGCGAGACTATTCAGCTTGTAATTTATGGACTGCGGCATTTTTTACGCCGTTGACTGAACAGAATTTGCAACTGTTACCAACAACAGAAGCGTTAACTCAGCTTTTACATGGTAATTTGTCAACTCAAAGAATAGTAGATGCAGCAAATAAATTAGCTGAAGATAAGCATTTCTTTCACTGGCCTTTAGAGTTTCCTGAAGTTTTTGAGCAAGATGGCTTTGATTGTGTGTTAGGAAATCCACCTTGGGAAAGAATTAAGTTACAAGAAAAGGAATTTTTTGCTTCTCGCAGTGCGGAAATAGCAAATGCTGCAAATAAAGCAGCACGGGAGCAGTTGATTAAGGAATTACCAAAGAAAAATCCTGAGTTAGCACAAGCCTTTGAAGATGCGAAACATGATGCTGAGGCACAGAGTAAGTTTATCCGTGAATCTCAGCGATATCCGTTAACTGCGGTGGGAGATATTAATACTTATGCCGTGTTTACGGAGAGTACGAGAAAGTTGACTTCACCTGATGGGAGAGCAGGCATTATTGTACCAACAGGAATTGCTACCGATTCAACTACATCGCTTTTCTTTCGTAATCTAGTTGAATCATCAAATTTAAATAGCATAATTGGATTTAAAAATTCAAAGATGATATTTAGTGGAATCAAGGACTACGTAACTTTTTGTATTGTGATTTTCGGGGGCTTGCAAAGTAAGTTTAGTACAGCTACCTTTACTTGGTTAGCTTTAGATATCCAACAAGCTAATGATCCTAATAGAAAAATTATTCTCTCTTTTGCAGACTTAGCATTAATAAACCCTAACACCTTGAATTGTCCTGTATTCCGCACTGTAAAAGATGCACAGTTAAGCAAAAAAATTTATCAAAATGCTCAGGTAATTGAAAACGAAATTACTAATTCAAATCCTTGGAATATTTCATGTACAACAATATTCCATATGTCAAATGATAGTGGTTTATTCAAAGAATATGAATCTGAAAATACTTTACCGCTTTATGAAGCTAAAATGTTTTATTATTTCGACCACCGATATTCTACCTATGAGGGTGCATCTCAAGCTAATTTAAATGAACGTTCTTTGCCTCAATCTACCGATGAAGTGAAACAAAATCCTTCGTGGAAAGTTCAACCTCGTTATTGGGTTAAAACTCAAGAAGTCGAAAATAGATTACGAAATAAGTGGAAATATAATTGGTTATTATCAGTTAGAGGAATTACTTTTTCAAGTAATGAACGTACTGCCATTTTTAGCATATTGCCTAAAGTTGCTGTTGGTAATAATGCTCCTATAATATTTGTCAATATAACTAACATAAAATTAGTTAGCTGTCTTTTTGCAAATTTTTGCACAATAGTTTTTGACTTTGTGTCTAGGCAAAAAGTTGGTGGCGCTAATATGAACTTTTACATTCTCAAACAACTACCTGTCCTTTCCCCCGACTCATATACCCAAGAAAACATCCAATTTATTAGCACCCGCGTACTCGAATTAGTCTACACCGCTTGGGATATGCAACCTTTCGCCAAAGATATGGGATACGACGGCGAACCCTTTATTTGGAACAGCAACAGACGCGCATTATTAAGAGCAGAATTAGACGCATATTACGCCAAATTATATGGACTCACCCGTGACGAACTGCGATATATTCTCGACCCTGCTAATATTTACGGCGCAGACTTCCCCAGCGAAACATTCCGCGTTTTAAAGAATAATGAAATAAAGCAATTTGGTGAATATCGCACACAAAGGTTAGTTTTGGAAGCTTGGGGTAGAATGTTTGATACTTAAATTAAAGCTGATTATTCTTGCAGCAGATTGTAGATATTGGTAAAAAATGAAAGTATTAGCAATTGTTGGTATGCCTGGTTCTGGTAAAAGTACAGTAGCTGAATATTTTAAAAATCAGAACTTGCCTGTATTAAGCTTTGGAGACTTGATTAGAGAAGAAATTTTAAAACGCGGACTAGAAATTACACCCCTAACTGAGCCAATAATTAGAGAGGAAATCAGAAAGAAGTATGGAATGGATGCTTGTGTAAAACTGTCTTTACCTTGGATTCAAGCTAAATTGATGAAAAATTCTTTTGTTATCATTGATGGCATAAGAAGCTTTAGTGAATATAAATCTCTGAAAAAAGAGTTCGGTGATAAATTAGTAGTCTTAGCTTTATTTACTTCCAAGCATATCCGTTATAAACGCCTAGCTTCCAGAATAATAAGACCATTTAAAAGAGATGAAGCCGAAGCACGAGATTATAGAGAAATCGAGAAAATCGAGCTAGGTGGAACTATAGCTATAGCAGATTTTATGATTATTAATGATGGGCTAAAAGAAGAATTATTTCAACAATTAGAAACTTTACTTACTAATTTAGTTACAAAAGTTTCTTAATTTAACAAATTTAAACAGCTACGAAACACTCAAAATATCCAACAATAGGTAAAATCATGGATTTACTTTTAGTTAATATCCCAATCGATTTAGGTAAAAAACCTTATGATTTAGCTTTTTCATTTTTAAAAAGGCTGAATTTTGGCATTTTAGTAATCGCCTCTTATATGACAGAGAGAGGATTTAATGTTGGTATTTTTGACCCTCAATCCCATCCTGAAGAAGATTGTTTAGTAAAACTTTTACAAGAAATTGAGCAGACTTCGCCTCATGTGATTGGTTTATCTTGCGTCAGTGGTTTTAGCTATCCTCCTTGCCTAGAAATAGCCAGCATAATTCGCAAGAGATTTCCATCTATTCCTATAATTGTTGGTGGTAAAGATCATGTTGGACAAATTGCAGAAACAGTATTATTGGAATGTTCAGCGATAGATATAGTAGTCAGAGGTGAAGGCGAGGAAATTTTGTGTCAACTTGTTGAGCATATTACTAACAAAAAGCCTCTTAATACAATTAACAATATTGTTTATCGCGATCTTGATGGAGAGATTTACTCAACTCATTATGATTTAGCTTTTAATCCTCAAAAAATGACTCGACTTAACTATAGCCTTTATCCAAATTTCCAGACATTTGCACCAAGTTTGGAAGTTGGTAGAGGTTGTACTTTCGGCTGTGAATTCTGTGTTTCTGCAAAAACTGGAGTGCGTAAAAAGGACATACCCTCTATCATCGATGAAGCGGAATATATTACTGATATATATGGGGATAATGAAATTTGTATTTACCTAGAAACACCTATGTTTCTCATGCAAGATGAAGAAATATCCCAGTTAGCTATTCAACGTCAAGAGAGAGGTTTAAATTTTACCTGGAGAACTAGCACGCGTGTAGAATATTTAACTCCAAGCCGTCTAGATAAATTAGCAAAAGCGGGCTGTCGAATTTTGGATTTAGGATTAGAAAGTGCTTCTTTTGATATTCTTCTCCGAATGGGTAAAACTCGCGATCCCCAAAGGTATCTTGACAGAGCATCTGAAATACTGCGTGCTGCCTATGACCTTGGTATTATGATCAAGCTCAATATTCTTTTTTATATAGGAGATACTTTAGAAACAATAGCAACAACATTTTCTTATCTTACTAAGAATATACCCTATGTCACTAGTGTTTCAGCATATCCTCTTTTGCTGTATCCTGGTTCATCTTTAGAAGGGGGAATAAAAGAAGAAGTTAAGCGTTATGGAGGAAATATTATTACAGATGCAGTTTGGCAGTCAAGACATCTATGGCCTATTAACCCTAGTTCAGAATTAACCTATGATTCTCTCCAAGAGCTAGGAGTTTTGTTTGCTAAATCTTTTCAGACTATCGACACTTTTTATACTCAAAAGCGATATGGTTATTTTTCTCCAAAAATTTCCTACACCGAATTTGTCGATGCTGCTATTAATTTTGGTATTGATTCTTTACCTTTTTCCAAAGATTTGAAAGAAACGGAATTAAATAGACAAGTACTTTGGGATTACTTAAAAGCTGGAATGTAAAACATGAGAATACTAGCTATTTGAGGCAGTTTTTATATTATCATAACAGCTTTTAATTATGAAAATCCCGGTCAAACTACAAGAATTAATCAAACAGCCAGAATCCGCTATTTTATCTATTAGTTCCCTCATCGGACAAAGATTAGCATTAGTTGATTGTACAAATATTGTTTCTATCACTTCTGAACAACTAAACCTAATTTTCGCCCATGTTCCCCAAGAATGGGATGATGCAGAGCTAACAGAGATTTTTGACACTAACACCCTAACAGACACCTTTGCCAACCAACTTTACCAACACATTGACCATCGCTTAGGACGCACGTCCACGCAACAAAAAGGCACGTCGTCCCAATTATCAATTCCTGATTCCCTTGATATTTTTAACTTTCGCAACGAGGTAATAGGCGACTACCGCCGCTATATAGAAAGCTTTCTCAAAATCCGCGATCGCAAAGTCAAAGAATTTGTAGACGCAGAATTAGACAAGGGGCAACTCTGGACTGACCCCCTAGTACAACTCAATCCTAGCTATAAAAAGGGTGCAACAGTCAAAGAATTAGTACAACAGCGAACCCTTCATCCAGACTGCGAAAAATATTTCTACAAAAAAAACGGCGAACCCTTCACCTTCCATTACCATCAAAAACAAGCATTTGAAACCGCACAGCGCCAAGAACCCTACGTTGTTACTACAGGAACGGGTTCCGGTAAAAGCATGACTTACGTCGTGCCGATCTTCGATGATTTACTGCGTCATCCTGAAATTTCAGGAGTCAGGGCAATATTGGTTTATCCGATGAATGCCTTAATTAACTCACAAAAAGAAGAACTCGACAAATTTTTACGCCAAGTTCCGAATACTCATATTCGTGTTGAAAAATATACCGGGCAAGAAAGTTTAACCAAGAAAACTGAAATTCAAAACAACCCACCCCATGTTTTGCTCACCAACTACGTGATGCTAGAGTTAATGCTGTCACGCACTCACGAAAATAAACTGGTAGAATCTCCCAATTTAAAATTCCTGATACTGGATGAATTACACACCTATCGCGGACGACAAGGTGCAGACGTTGCCATACTGATCCGCAAACTCCGTCAGCGTAGCAAAAGTAATGACGAATTACTCTGCATTGGCACAAGTGCCACCATGTCAACGGTCGGTTCCCGCGAACAACGCCGCCAAGTTGTGGCAGATGTCGCTAGTAAGTTATTTGGCGTGGAAATTAAACCCAGTAATGTCATTGATGAAACCCTAGAACGTTCTATCCAACGTGTTGAACCTACTATTGAACAACTGTGCCAAGGAATCTCAGCAGGTTTACCAACCGAATTAGAACAAACACTAACAGAATTCCGAAATCATTCCCTGAGCTACTGGATCGAGATGAACTTCGGTTTAGAAGAAAGAGAAGGGCATCTCGTTCGCCGTCAACCCATCAGTTTAGAAACAGGTGCAACCAAACTTGCCCAACAAACCCAGCTTCTAGAGGAAACTTGTTTAACAGTCCTCAAACAGATGTTCCTGTGGGGAAGCAAGATTAATGGACTTGCTTTTCGCCTACATCAATTCATTTCCCAAGGGGGAAGCGTTTACGCCACTATTGAAAATCGGGACAAACGCCATTTAACCCTCGAAGGTCAATATACAACCACCGACAACCGCCTACTTTATCCCCTCGTTTTTTGTCGGGAATGTGGACAGGATTATTATGTCGTGCGCTACGATGCCGATAAGCATATTATCCTGCCCCAATTGCCCACTACATTAGATATTAGTCCTGATGATGCAGATATTACCGAAGGTTATCTCACCCTCGATGAACCAGAACTTTGGGATACAAGCGATGAAGATAGACTTCCTGACTCTTGGTTTAGTGAAACCAAAAAGAAAGGACGGGTTGCCAAAAAAGACTTTGTACGGTTTATTCCTCGCAAACTCCAAATTCTACCCAATGGTAAAGTTACATCCTCCTTGTTGCAAGGAACCACTTGTTGGTTTATTCCTAAGCCCTTTCTGACCTGTCTGAACTGCGGCGTACTTCATGATAAGAAGCGAAACGAATTTGCTAAACTCTCTCGCCTCAGCAGTGAAGGGCGCAGTACCGCTACCACTTTACTTTGTCTTTCTACCACTAGCCGCCTCAAGAAAGTCTTCACAGGCGAGGAAGCTAAAGCTGCCAAAATCCTCAGTTTTACTGATAATCGTCAAGATGCTTCATTACAAGCAGGGCATTTCAATGATTTTGTCCAAACCAGTTTCTTACGGGCTGCACTTTTAGGCGCAATTCAAGCTAAAGGGCAACTCACCCACAGCGAATTAGCTAGTGTAGTCGTCCAATACATGGGAATTACTCAAAACGACTATGCCAAGCAAGCAGCAGAGTTTGGTGTTGGGAAGCGACGCAATGAAGAAGCCTTTCGTAAACTGATTGAATATCGTCTTTACGAAGACTTGCGTCGGGGGTGGCGTATTGTTCAACCCAACCTCGAACAATGCGGACTGTTGATAATTGAGTATGACGGACTGCAAGAAGCCTGTGCTGACAACAACCTTTGGCAAAAACACCGCCATTCTTTACTATTGCAAGCCAGTCCTCAAGAACGTTTCATCATTACCCAAGCATTTCTCAACCATCTGAGGCGAGAATTGGCAATTGATGCCAAACTTTTACAACCAGACCAGAAAGATTCACTCAAAAGCGAAGTCATTCAAACTCTTAAAGAACCTTGGGTATTTGATGAGAACGAATATTTATATTTAGCAACTTGGGCAACTATTAGCACTGGTGGTAATGAAAGAGCAAAAGTTAAGCTTACTACTAGAAGTAAAATTGGACGATTTTTGCGATCGCCGAATACATGGTCGCTCCGCAGCCAACCTTTAACAGATGTAGAGTTCAACAGCTTAATCACTACTCTAATTGATGCTTTGTGTGATGCTGGCTACCTAGTGCAAGAAAAAACTGAGGTACAGCTACGCATAGACTCACTACTATGGAAAGCAACCAATCTCAAGGAAATTCCTACCGATCCCTTAACATCCCGTCGCTTACAGGGTAACGATAAACCCAATATATCCGTTAACCAATTTTTCCAGGGTTTCTACCAAACCAACGCTTTGCAAATCCAAACAATGGAAGGGCGAGAACATACCGGACAGGTAAGCAACAAAGACCGTCAAGAACGGGAAGAAAAATTTCGTCAAGGACAATTAGCTGCATTGTTCTGTTCTCCAACAATGGAATTAGGTATCGACATTTCTGACCTTAGCGTTGTACATCTCCGAAACGTTCCTCCCAGCCCAGCGAATTACGCCCAACGTAGCGGTCGTGCTGGTAGAAGCGGACAGCAAGCTTTAGTAATTACTTATGCTTCCATTGGTAGCGGTCACGATCAATACTTTTTCAAACGACAAAATCAAATGGTTGCTGGGGTAGTTGCTCCACCAAAACTAGAGCTAGCCAACCAGGATTTAATTAAATCTCATGTTTACTCCATTTGGTTAGCACATACTGGGGTTTACTTGGAAGATTCCATGAATAAAATCTTGGATTTGGAATTAGAAAACTATCCTCTCAAAGACAGCATTCGCCAACAACTTACCCTGAGCCAAGCCAAATTAACCCAATGTCTGCAAGCCGCCCAATCTATCTTCTCAGATTTTTTCTGCCAAGAGGATTTGCAAAAAGCTTCTTGGTATTCTGTAAATTGGTTACAGAATACCATCGAAAATGCTCTGAATGCTTTTGACCGAGCCTGTAAGCGTTGGCGAGATTTGTATATAGAGTCAGTTAAACAGTTAGAATCTGCCCGTCGCACCATTGACCGTTTTGCTAGAGGTGATGTTGCTCAAGAAGAACGTAACAATGCTGAAGCACAGGCACGAGAAGCACAACGACAAATTGATTTACTCGTAGGACACAGCCAAGGCAAGAGTAATTCCCAGTTTGAATTTTATCCCTATCGTTACTTTGCTGCCGAAGGGTTTTTACCAGGGTTCAACTTCCCTCGTTTGCCAGTTCGGGCATTTATTCCGGCTGGTGAAGGTGGCGAATTTATTTCTCGTCCCCGCTCAATGGCATTACGGGAATTTGCTCCCAATAACATCCTTTACTACGAAGGTAGTAAATTCATGGTGGCCAAAACAAAAGTTCCCGTTGGTGGCATTGAAGGCGAGTATAAACGGGTGAGCGTTTGTGCTAACTGCGGGTATTACCATGATGGCGATTTTCGTGACACTTGTGAAAACTGCGGTGCAGAAATTAAACCTGATGCTCATGGCAATGTAGCCAAATTGACTCGTGTACTGCCAATGGAAACTGCGATCGCTCGTCGTCGAGAACGCATTACCTGCGACGAAGAAGAACGGCTCAAGTACGGCTACAACATCACCACTCATTTCCGCTACGCTAGTCAAAAGCGTGAATCAGCTATTGTTCAAGCATCTGACGGTACGCCACTGTTCAAGTTAACTTATGGAGCTACAGCTACCATTTGGCGAATTAATCGGGGACTGAAGAGGAATAGAGAAGAACGAGGATTTAAGCTCAATCCAACAACGGGTATATGGGGTGACTATAAAAATCCACAGACTCAACAGACACCCGATAGCTTGCATACCGAAGTCAATTTAATGGTCGATGATACTTGCAATATCTTGATTGTTGAGCCATTGAATGTTCCTGTTGAGGACAGAGAAGCTTTTATTGCCACCTTGCAATACACCTTAGAAACTGCAATTCAAGCCGTTTATAAATTAGAAGCTGATGAACTCGACTCCGAACGACTAGGCGAAGGCAAGTATTTACTCTTCTGGGAAGCTGCTGAAAGTGGTGCAGGTGTACTCTCTCAGCTATTAGAAAAACCAGAGGCATTTAGAAAAATTGCTGATGCAGCTTTCGATATTTGTCATTTTACACAACCTAAAGACAGTTGTATTCAAGCTTGCTATGAATGCTTGCTCTCTTACCGCAATCAATTTGACCATGCACTGATAAATCGTCACCTAATCAAACCTTGGCTTGACCTCTTACTGGAGAGTAACGTTATTACTCAAGTCAAAGGGCTTACTCGCGATCAGCAATATCAAAAATTGCTGGAGCAAACAGACCCTAACTCTGATTTTGAGCGTGTGGTTTTGCAAGAAATTTATCAACAGGGCTACAAATTACCTGATGCTGCTCAGAAATTTATTCCAGAAGCGAACTGTAAACCAGATTTTGTTTATGAGGAGGAGGCGATCGCTGTTTTCTGTGATGGTTCAGTACATGATAGCTCTGATAAGCAAAAGCAAGACAAGATTAAACGCGATAATCTTATACATAAGGCTAATTACACTACTGTTTTGACATTGCGGCACAATGAAGATTGGCAATCTAAACTGATTATTCTGGAAAGACAGTAAATTATTATACGATTACAAAAGAATTACATCTGCTCACATTCGTTAAGTAAATATTCCACAGACTTAAGATGCTTTAAATCACCTGCGATTGTCCATTTAACTCCAAGGGCAAGCACCTATGTCACCACAGCAGTGCAGTAGCAAAAACTAAATGCGTTAATACATTTGAAAAGTGCTTGTTATATATCACCTTCAATTATTATACCGAACTTAGCTACTCTGCGTGCATTCAGGGAACTCTGCTTTCCAATTTTGACGAGTGCTTCAATAGTCTTATTAGATATCATCTTTTCCTCAACAGAAGCATTATTTATCTGTGCAAATTGAAGGCAAGCATCAACCCATAGCGATAAATGCTTTCCATTTTGGCTAATAAATATTTGATAGAAGTCATCTACTGTAAGAGCAGAAAGTATTTCTATATCATTTTGACTCCATCCATTTTTAGCTGCTAAACTACTAATAACTTCTTCTGGACTTCTATCATCTCCAGAACATTTATTTTCACAATTAAATCTTTCAATAATCTTTGGATCATCTATATGATTTGCAAATGGAGAATCTTTCAAATCAAATATTACTTTGTTATTTTTTCTATTATTAATATAAAAATCAATTAATTTATCTGCCTTTTCATTTTCACTTAAGTATCTAAAAAGCTTGACTGTACCATTTAAATTAATAGGACTTATGTACTGAACGTTTTTTTTAAAACTATCATAGAGAGATATTACAACTTCTTCTTGATTATTGGCGAAAGTATTGTGATATTTTTCCCAAGCTTCTGAAAATGAATTTTCTGATTTATCAGCTATAATTTTAGCATTCAATTTATCTGCTTCTGCTAATAGCGAAACCTCATTAAAAAATCCATTTTCTATAGCCTTAGCAATTTCTAAATCAAACTCATCTATATGATAGAATGAATATTTTCTAAGAAATGAATTCCATTCTTTTTCTTGTATAGTTGCCTCTTTAGCATTTAGCCCATATAATATTTTATAACCAATATTTTTTATATAATCATAATCAGGAATTTTGTCATTACCTTGTTTAAAATAGCATAAGGCTAAAAGTGTCATACTATGTAAAGCTTGATATATTAATTCTGGCTCATATTTCTTTAATAAAGATTCAAGTTGATCAGAAAGTCTAAGAATTTTTTTAATGATTCTTATATTCTTTATTTCTAATTTTTTAGAGAATTCCTTTATTTGTAATGAGCAGTAATTGACCGAAGAGATAGCTATTTCTGTACATTCTTCTGGTGTAGGATCAAATAGTAACTCTATATCGATAACTTTTTCTCGATATACTTTTAAATCATTATCTTCACTATTATTTAAAGGCTCACTATTTAATATAATGATAATTTTACAATCTTTTTGTTCTTTTAATAGTGAAATAAAACCAAGCAGATCGCGAATCTTAAAATTATCTCCTTTTCGCTCAACATCATCAATACAAATAATTATTTTATTAAGAGATAAAAAAGCAAGACTATCTAGCAATAAAGATATATTTGCATTCTTAAACGAAGGCAAGCTTGGGATAAATTTTAAAATATTTCTCCCGACAGTTAAACTTTCAATACTTTTTCTAAAAGTTTCAATATTTGGTTTTACTCCAATTGTACTAGTATCAATGACTTGTTCAAATATTTTTAACTTCAAATTATCTAATGAATTACAACCAAATAATGATGCATACGCATATCTTTTTAAAGCAATTCTTCCTTCATTTTTAGCATCCTCAAGAAATTTATTCCAAGTGAACGTTTTGCCAACGCCCCATTCACCTCGAACCGCTAGTACCTCTGGTGTTTCAGTACCCAAGAATTTATTTATCTGATTTCTTACTAATTTAATGGACATTTCAAACTTTTATCTAATAGATTAATTTTTATAATTTATAATACAGTTTTTAAATATATTCACAATTACAGATATGTAGATAATAAAATCTACACTTTATTTAAAAGTTATTATTCTTAACAGGTTTTATTTTTATATTATACTCAGACTCCAAAACACTCAACACTTTCTCCTCCAAGCTTGTCAGATAAGCCCGATTCAGCTTCCCCAACGACTCCAAAAACTTCTGCACCGACTCCTCCAGCCCACTCGAATACACCCGATTGATGTGATCACAATCCCGTTAAGTCTTGAAAAGCTTGCTCACAAAGGGTTTAGGGCAAGTTACAAGGTTTACAGTAAAATAACCCAAGTGTGGTAAACTAATCGTCATTCATTTTTCCAGGCTGATTCACTTGTAGTAAGGGCTTCAGACCTGGTGTTATGCAACTTAAATGCTCATTAGCTTATCAGAGGCGACAAATCATGTTGGACTGGTGGGAGAAAAATTTTGCAACTTGTGAGTTGGGCAATCACAGATTGAATGAACGTGCAATGTCAATAGGCTATGTTCTAAGTCAAGGATTTGGCAAAGCACTGCCAAAAATCTTCAGTCGAGCAACTGTACTCAAGAGAGCTTACGAGTTTTTGCCAACCCCAAAGTAGAATTTTCAAAGCTAATACACCCGCACTGTCAGATGACGGCGGAAACTGTTGCAGAATACAACATAGTCAGGACTTACGCAACTGGCACAGGCGATCGCTAAATTTTGGTACATGCGTATTAGCATAACTGACGCAACTGGTACAGGGTGATCGCTATCTAGTAATACATTAGTATTCTAAGAAAGAATTTCAGTGATCGGCTCAAGCTTAAATTAGTAATACTAATTAATTGTGTAAAGTTGACTGGAAAATTTTCTGAGAAAATTAATAGACGGTGCATTAAAAAAAATGGTGTAGCAATGAGATTTACTAAACTTAACTATTGCCAATACTTACTAAGCAGTCAAATTAATTATACTCTGACAAATTTGGCAGAGCATTTAGAGCAGATTAGCCATGATAAAATTAACCGCTATCTCAAGAATGAAAAGCTAACGCCAAGGTTGCTTTTAAATAATGTTAAAGATATCATCCAAGTTAGTGAGAATGCATATCTAGTTTTTGATGACACAGTAATTGATAAACGATATGCCATATAAATAGAAACAACTAAACGGCAATATAGTGGTAACGAGCATAGAGTCATCCAAGGAATTGGACTAATAAATTGTATATATGTCAATCATGAACTCGGAAAATTTTGGGTAGTTGACTATCGTATTTATGACCCGGACAGAGATGGAAAAACAAAGATAGTTCATGTGACGGAGATGCTGCAAAACCTTGTATATCATAAAGTTTTACCATTTCAAACCGTGTTAATGGACACTTGGTATGCCACAAATAAATTGATGTTATATATTGATGGGTTAGGGAAATATTATTATTGCCCTCTGAAACGTAATCGACTTGTTGATGATACGGAAAAACAAGAAGATTATAAAAGAATTGAATTGTTATCTTGGGATAATGAGGAGTTAAAATCAGGTAAAATAATTAAGATAAAGAAATTTCCCTCTGCCAAAAAAGTGAAACTGTTTCGGGTAACTGTCTCCACCGACAGAACGGATTTTATCGCTACGAACGATTTATCTCAAGATTCTACGGACGTTGTACAACAAGTGTGTAAGGTTCGATGGAAAGTTGAGGAGTTTCACCGAGAATTAAAACAATTGACTGGCATTGAATCATGCCAATGTCGTAAGGGTCGGATTCAAAGAAATCATATTGCCTGTGCTATTTTAGTCTGGCTTCGACTCAAAGATTTAGCTTATAACACTGGTCAAACCATCTATCAAATTAAGCATGGATTGTTATCAAATTATTTAGTTCAACAACTCAAACGTCCAACTGTTCCCATGTTTATTGCATAGTTGTTTGGTTTGCGGCGCGGTTACACCACGCCATTGCTTGTGCCAGTTGCGTAAGTCCTGATAGTGAACGTCTGTGGTCAAAGCTGGAAGCTCAATCTATCGGTTTTGAACAGGAAATCAAACTCCCAGATACGAGCAAGCGTTCTGCCCGCAAAGCTGGCTGTAATATTTTGTCTCGTTAATCTCCGTACTCCCCACCGTTTTGACAATCGCGATCCTCTACTCGTGTATGCTATTTATGCCACAGAAGTTGATTGTCCAGAAGGTGAAACCCCTGTAGAATGGATGTTGCTAACTACGGAAGTTGTCGCAGATATCCAGATGGCTTCTACAATTTTAAATTGGTATTCTTACCGTTGACGAGTGGAAGAGTATCATAAAATTTTCAAGTCAGGGTGTCAGGTAGAAAGATACAGACTTGTTGCTGAGGGTATGAAGACCTTAATTGGTTTTTTGAGTGTGATTGCTGTTGAGCTTTTGCAGTTAACTTATCTACACCGCACCCAACCTTTCGCCCCCGACATTAAGATTCTTAATCCCCTTGAGCTTCGGATTTTAAAAGCTAAATCTCCCAAACTCCCCAAGGTGCTAACAGTTAGTTGGGCTATAGAAGTGATCGCTCGTTTAGGGGGTTACTTGGAACATCGACGTAATACACCCATTGGTATCCACGTACTGTGGTGCGGCTGGTTAAAATTGCACGACCTCCGTGAGGGTTGGCAGCTTGCTAGAGAGATTTAACGGGAAAAGTCAGATTGAGTAAAAGACCAAATTACATAGTCGTAAACAAAGCTTGGAGCGGTATGCTAAAGCTTGTACCATAATTCTGGAGTTGATTAAATACTAATCAATATCGAAATAACTATCAATTTCCGTTGCCAATTCAGCTTCGTTAATGCTCGTTAATTCCGCTTTTAATATCGTTAGCTCTGCATCAAGCTTAGTTCGCTCACTATCAGGTATTACACAAGTGTTTAAGTATCCTTGTAAAACATCTCGTCGAATACCTTTATAAGATTTACTTGACTTATCTCTAATCTCTGTAATGAGATAAAAAGCATCTTCATACCGACTACGAGCAATCGCCAGTCTAGTTCTTAATCCTTTACGAATATCTGAATTAATTGCTCCAAACTGTTGATTGCGCTCTATTTCGTTCAGTATACTTTCTGCCTCATCTACTTTTCCATTTACAATCTTGCACAATGCTAAGTGAGCTAAAGTTTGAAATCTAGGATTGTTATCGCTAGACTTCGCCTTCTCAGCATATTGTTCCGCTACATACTTATCGCCTAATAAAAACTCAAATCTTGATTTCCTGTAATAGTGTGCAGACTCATCAATATATTGCAATTGCTCAATGGATCTTTTTGCAAGATTTACATCACCCAGTGCTATAGCTATTTGAGCCTGCAAATCTAAGGCATAGAAATTAACGCGCTTTTTATCCTGTTGTCTCTGTAGTACTTTCTGAACACACTCATTTGCTTTTTCATAATTTCCGACAAAAAAGTAGCAATGACCAAGTTCTCTATTAAGTGCTTCATCATCCCTACCATACCTGCGTGATTCCAGGTAAAAATCAATAGCATCCTGGTTTTTTCGCTGCTTTCTATTTAAAAAACCTTCCAGATAATAGAAGTTTCGGAGCGGGGCATACTCCTTCAATTTTTGTATTTCTTGTTCGGCTTCTTGCCATTTTTCCTGATGGATAAAAGCTTTAGCTCTGTATGAAATAACTGTTTCATAGTCAGATTTATTCTTGCAATTATTTAATGCTACTTCGGTTGCTTCAATAACCTTGGGATAATTTCTTTCATGATCATATAAACTCTTAATAGTTTTAATTAAATCAGTAAACAAAAAAATTACTTTTCTCTGAATTTTTTTATCTTTAAGATACCAAGATGCTCTATAAAGGATACGATGTAAATCAAGACGTTGTTCTTCATAGTTAGGATCATCAATTAGATCAATTATGGATTTAACCAATATTTTGATGACTTCAAATCCTGTTAATCCAAAAGCTTTAATTGCAGCATCTTCAATTGGATCAGATACTCGATATAGTCCATCCTCTACAACAACAAATGATAAATTAATTAGGCGTGCTAAGTTCTTACTAGTAATGATTATATCTTGCAAAACAGTTAGTGTAATAACCCTTAGTGGTAAGGGACTATAACTAGCAAGTAAGCGAAGAATATCCTTTTCACTTTCAGACAGCTTCTCTTTTGAAAAATGCTTAAGGAATTGATCGATTCTCAGTTCTAAAAATCTGTTTTTATCTGCTAATACAATGTCAATGCCATATTCTTCTACTTGTTCCATTGCTGCATACGCTGAAGGTGGATAGCCAGCAGTGTATGCAGCAAGTTCGGATATTTCGTTGCTTTTTAAGGGTTTTTGTCTTGTACTGCTAACCTTAAGATACTTTCTATCTAAGGTTCTAATAAGCAATTTTAAATCTTCTGTTTTAAGAGGATTAAGGCGAATTCTTACAATAGATTGATTACCATTAAGTGGTCTACGGTTAGACACAAAAGCTATGTATGCTTCATCATTTAGCGAAAGTTTTTTAATTATTGATTGGATAGGTTCGGAAAGATTTCCATTACTATCAAATAATCCACCCTCATCCAAAAAAATTGGAAGTTCACCATTATTTGTCATTCTACGAAGATTTACAAGCGTTCTATCTAATGCCTCCTCTTTAGAAAGTGCTTGAATCTCCCTCATGATCTGTTGAAAGCGTAAATCTGTAGTATAAGGTTCATTTAAATTAGCAACAGAGCTACAGATGTCTTGAATACTAAATCCCTCACCTAGTCGAAAAGGACTCTTTAAAGGTTTTAGCCCAAGACTACTTTCTACAACCTGTTGAATAAGTGATCTACGGCCTATCCCTGGTAGTCCAGTTACAAAAAAAACGTGTGGAGGGAATTCCACGTCAGCCGGAGTCAACGCTTCTTGTAGAGTCTGAATATCTCCAGTTCGTCCAACAAAAGGATTTTTTCGTTCTTCTCTAAGCTGGTCAAGATGAATGCGAATTTCTCTTGCAACACTTTTAGCAACATTACCACGCTGAATCTTCGCACGTCTTAACCAGATTGGAAGCTGATCTATATCAATTGAGTCCGAAATGATATAAACAAGAGATTTTTGTAAACTTCTTTCAAGTTTTTTATACCATGCTTCTTCTACCTCAAAATTCACCCAGTCTGATAACAATGAATTCTTGCTTGCAAACAAAACAAATACTGAAGAGGAATCTAATCCATCTTGAATTGACTGCTTAAATTCAGTGCCCGTTTCAAATACTTGCTTGTCAACAATACAGTGTTGGCGACCTAGCTCGTTTGCAACAGCTGTAACAAATTCTTTATCTTTCGATGAATGAGACAAGAACGCTCTGGCGATGGACATTTGTGGTTGCCTTAACCTTGCTATTGCAGTTTGCACTATCATAACCAAAACTCTAAGGAGCAAGGACAGATGTATGCTCTTGCAGTTACAACTTCTTCAATTAGCCTTATTCGGTTTTTCTTCTTTCACCCCAGCAATTACAGCCAACGCATTCGCATACTGCTCCAAGTCCTTCCTTAACGATTCCAATTCATCTCTTAATTTCGGTTCTTCAGACCAATTGCACTCGTGTTCTTTCGGACTCTGATGCGGCGGTCGTTGCGCTTCCCATGTCTGCAATAATGGATGCCACTTGGACAGAAACGGACGCAACCCATTGTTTAGCACTGCGATCGCAATCCCCCCAACTGAATCATAAGTTGCTCCCACATCTGGGCCACCCTCTTTAAGAACTTGTCGTGTCACAGGGAACAAGTTGTACAAGGATGATAAAGCCTCCCGCAAAAGTCCATTGTCTGCTTCCAAAGGCTGAACAGCAATGCGGGTTACAAGTTCAACGTACAGCGACCAAGCTGCTCTACGTTCTGTTGGATCGGCTTCCCATTCCACAGAGCCAATGCCAAAGGGGAGGCTGAAAGATACTTTTTTGATTTTCGCTCGGTCAGATTTAGGCATGAGTTTATAGCAATGTTAAGGGTTAATTCTTTACAACTAAGTAAAATCATACTTTTTACTTACCTGTTCTCTCAGCCTCTAATGCTGATACTCTTTTCTCTAATTCAGTAACTCTGTGTGTCAGTGGCACATCCTCAGCACAACCAAGGTAGTGAGCCAAAGCATCAATCATCACTTTTGTCTTTGTCATGCCATTCTGCTTGACATAACCCATTAGCCTTTGTTCTACGTCTAACGGAATTCGGATACTAAATTGAGGTGAAGTCATACTGTAGATTCCACTGGATAATTTTAGTGTAGTAGTGTCATTTTTGTGTGCAAGGAAAAAATACTTAATTTTAGATATTACAAGTCCTGTCGCGCAAATAAAATAAACAAACAACTCCTGGGTCATCTTTTGAAAATTTGCCGACTTGTCCTACCTCTCGTGTGACTGGAATAATTTCTGTATATCTCTATACTCTAAACTTACTTAGGATATAATAATAAGAACAAGGAAGATGGCCAGTGGGAGCATTAGAAGAGTAAATTATATTAAAATAAATTATCCAATCATACTTATACCAAGCAACTTGCTTGCCAAACTTGGTGTAAGCTTGATTAGCTTCCTGCCAAATCCGCTTCTGTACGCTAAAGCCAAAGCGTTCCCTACTGAACTTTACCCATAAAGTGTCAATGGTACGTAAGTCTATACTGGGAAAAATTTTGATGTTACCTACGTCTAACCAGCCTTCTTTTTGTCGATTAGCTACCTGAAGCATCACAGACGTAGTTTCTTGATCTGCTTGTTTCCACTTTCTCTCCGCTAGAAAATCACGTAGTTTTGTATAATTTATTCCCTTGGCAGAACTTAGGTCATTAGATTGTAAAACATCGGTTTCAATAACCTGTTTCTGGTTTGATTTCCGCTCTGGCTTCCGTCCAGTAATACCCCACTCTAATTGGTGCAAAGCTTCAACATCATCTATTCCATTAGTAAAACTTACCCAATGATATTGGGCAAGGAAAAGCAAATCCTTTGGTATTTCATTAACTCTTGGTAACAATACAGGAATAATAGTTTTTACATTCTCAGCCTGCACAAATTGACTATAAAGAGTTTGTAATTCTACATATTGCCATCTACCTAATCCTGTTTGTCCAATAAAGATAACAGCAGATTTAACTTTACTTATCGCCTTTTGAATCTCAAGTTGAAAAATTTGTCCTGGAATAATTTGTTCTTCATCTAGCCATACCTTTAGCCTACGCTGTTTCAATACAGATCCAATCAACCTTACTTGAGGCTTATCCTGAGTATTATGAGCTAAAAACACATCAAATTCAGGTAGTTCATTCATTAGGTTATTTCCAGAATAAAGATTAGCACACAATATGTTTCCATCGTAGGGGGAAAGGCTGTTCACTCTCCTCATTGATAAAATTATTTTGAGAGATCACCTTAGAGCAAATCTATTGTAGAATTCACTATATAGTTTTAGTATAGCTATGTCATTTTTGTATGACACCACAAATATATTTTCAGTAATAAGTAGCGTTAATCGCTAATTTATGGACAAGAAATACCAAGTTGCATTATCTTTTGCAAGTGAAAATCGGGAATATGTTGAAGAAGTTGCTGCTGCTCTCCGAAAATCTAGTATTAGAGTTTTTTATGATAAATTTGAACAGACTAATTTTTGGGGCAAAAATTTATATGAGCATTTAGATGATGTTTATCGTAATCAGGCGCATTTTTATGTCATATTTATTTCTGAACATTATTTGAAAAAGACTTGGACTAATCACGAAAGAAAAAGCGCCCAGGCTCGTGCATTTGAAACGAAAGAAGAGTATATTCTTCCCGCACGATTTGATGATACAAAGATTCCAGGACTTCCCCCAACAATTTTTTATTTTGATTTACAAATAATTAGACCTACAGTATTTGCACAGATTATTATTAATAAACTTATAGATGCAAACTTAAATATTTTAACTCCTACGAACGTATCCAAACCTAAAGTTATAAAATCCAGCCCAAAAACACCAAATAATAAACAAAAATCTGATCCAAAACCTATCAATATAAATTATAAATCATTAGAAAATGCTAAAACTTTAAAACCACAAACAAAAACTGTAAATTTTAATTTTGAAGGCATTGCTCAGTTATCTAACGATAAACCAATAGTTTATAAAATCTTAACTAAAGCAAATAGGAATAATTATACAGGAGTAGCAAAGAGAGGAGAAGTTTATACAACTATTCAAAAACACTTAGTACCTGGAAAAAATTATGTTCCAGGGTTCAAAGTTAAAATTGAGAAAATGAAAACTATTCAAGAAGCGCAGAAGAAAGCAGACAGAATTATAAAGAGAAGTAAGCCTAATTATAATAAACCACTAAAATAATTATGGTTCTTCAGTACTTGTTATGCCAAATTATTAGTTAAACATCAAAACTGGACTTTAAAATCAAGTTTAGAACGCTTAACTCGCAAGAATTACCTAAAATCTTAAAAATAATGCCTGTTTTTGTTGTGCAGCAATGTTTTCAGCTTTTTAGCAGATTAATTTAGCATACTAAGTACTGAAGAGCCATAATTATCGAATATATAATAAATATCTTAATAGATACTATATTACTATAGCTACTTCTGCTGTTTAATAGCTTCCTTACGTTTTCGCTCTAATAACTCTTGTGCCATGCTCTCAGCAGGACTAATAACCATTTGTTCAAAGTTTTGCATTAAATGCTCAAGATTTTCATAATAAAAATCATCAAGAATCGAACGATGATTGACTCTAAGATTACCTATAGAGACAGCAATATTGCCTGTTCCTTTCATAAATAGCGGTTGAATCGGTACAGAGACATTTCTTGCAATATGGGGTACTTCTTCAAGTACAATTTTAGGATCGGTAAAGTCGGCAATAATAAACTTTGATAGGTGAGCTAAAGTGGAAACTGTTTCTAGAAAGTCGTGAGATTGTGGTTTAGTAAAATCAAAAAGAATTGGTACATATCCAAGTTCACGTAGCTTAGTACGAATCGCTTCTAAAACTTCTAGCCGTTCTGGTGTAAATCTACCCAAAATCAATACTGCCTTTTGGGAAACAGTATCAATAATATTTCTAATTTCTTTATTATTAATAAGTAAGTAGATAAATTGAGCGACTTTGAGGTTATCAATTATAACAGTTGGCTCATCAGGGCGAGTAATAATCAAGTTAGACTGGCTTCGGGGTTTGCCTTTTAAATTCCAAACTGAAATACCGTAAATTTTGCAATCATCAAGATTTGCGTGTTCCAGATCAGTTTCAACTATTCTTGCACCCATTAAGTCTGCTTGACCTAAATTAGCTTCACAAAATTTTGTTCTGTAGATGTGTGCTGCATTTAAACTAGCCCCACGCAAGTCTGCTTTAATAAATATAGCTTCAGCTAAATCTGTATTACCAAGATTAGCTTCACGTATGTCTGCACCAGTCAGATTAGAACCATCTAATTTTGACTCATACAAATCTGCTCTTCTTAAATCCGTGTTTCTTAAATCGGCTAGAGTTAATTGTGCTTTTCTAAAATTAGTCTCGAAAAAATCTATACTACTAAGATTTTTAAAACTAAGATTTAAATTTGATAGATTTACTCTAGAAAGATTGATTTCAATATTTGGATTACTCTTACGCCAATCATTCCAAATAGAAAAATTATTTTTTAAAATTGTAAGAATTTCTTCAATTGTCAAATCCATAACCGTCTATTAATTATATACGATAAAAATAAATTAGACCTGTAACTTTCAGGCATCAATCATAACTTCACAGTACAACTTTGTCTCGGTTTTCTCAGCTTTGCGCTAACTCCACTGTCTACCCCCAGCACCAATCACCTATAGCTCCGCATCCACATCTCCAAAACAAAATCCCCAAAATAATACAGGTGGCGACTAAACTCATCTTGCCCCAAAAGCTCTTACCATACTTATAACCATATAGCAGTATCAGCACATTTGCTAAAATTGCTTAGGGCGGTATATCACCCCCGTATTCTGACTCCACAACATTCAACAATTTTTCTTCCACAGCAGTAAGATAGGGACGATATTGTTGTTTGGGTTGAATTCCATGATTACTTTGTCTTGTAATGATTGTAATTTCGATTTAGTTGCTTGTCCTTAGTCCGTTGAAGTGCATCGTAACTACTGCTAACGGTTCCCTTGAGCGGCTGCAAATAACCTTTACCTCACACTAACACCCACCCTTACCCCTGAGTTCGGGGTTTCCCTTGGCTAAAACTTGGCATACTTCGCCCAAGTGGTAAGTGTTTGGTACTCTGGTTCGCCCCTTGAAGCGCTGCACAATGTCTAACACCACGCCTCAGTTGCCCCTGCTATGCCTTAACTGATAATCGTTTAGTGTAATTCTGTATGAACTCAACCTCAGAATCATCATCTTCTCACCTCCAAAAACTGCAAAATGTCCCTCACCGCCACTTTCTTCCCCTCCATCTCCTGAATTCGCTCTACTCAACCGCTTGGGGAATACTTCGATGGCTTGAGGGCGCGATCGCTGTTGTGGGTGTTAGTGCAATCTGGTGCATAAGCTATATCTGCAATTATGAACTGCATTACGCAATTTCACATTTTTGGTGAAATCCTGGCATTTTAGATCCAAGTAATAAGAGATTTAGGCAGATTGGGACAATAAACCTGACATATTTAATACCCTCTCTGACCAAGTACTTGCTTGCTCGGACATATTTTTCCGTTCACTCTCTTCAGACCAAATACTATTAAAAGTTAATCTCCATCGTGCCAGTTGAACTTCAATGTTAACCAGTTCTTCAGCATATTCAGGTTCAATTTCTGCTGCCGTCCATTCAATAAAACATATAGTTTCATCTATCACACTCTCAACAGCTTCTTTATAAGCGCTGTTACAAAATGTTCTCAGCCTAGCTAAATTAGAAGCTATATGCCCTAAGCGATGTGATGTATTTTCGCCTTGAAACTGTGCTTGTTTTTCATCTAAATTCTGGTTCATATCCACCAATTAGCTCCTGGGTTATTTTTTTAACACGTTCTTGAATGGCTGGATCTTGAATTAACATTGAGCGATTATTTTGGCTGGGGCGAATGTTAATAATCGATTCATAAGCTATCGATTGGTTAAAGGGAGTCCAATCCGCACCCCAGATATCTCGCTGTCTACTACCGTCTTCAAGCAATGCTGCTTCACAGTAAGCGTGTTTCTCTCCTCCTCCAGCCAAAATCCTTCTTTCTATATCTACTGCCACTTTAATGTAAACTCGTAAGGTTTGCAGCATTAACTCCACTTGTTCGAGCGTTGCTCTTTCCCTAATAACCAGTACCAAAATCTCATCCCTACCTGTATAAATGCACAAGTCAAAATTCTACTTTGTAGAATCCCTTGAATACCAAAATTAATCACTTGCAGCATTACGGTCTGATTTCCAACTCCAAAAGACTCAATACTTTCTCTTCCAGCCCAGTCAAATAAGCCCGATTCAGCTTCCCCAACGACTCCAAAAACCTCTGCACCGATTCCTCCAGTCCACTCGAATACACCCGATTGATGCGATCGCAAATCACCCGCATCTGCTCACACTCGGCAGGCAAGTAGTTGTATGACTTCAGGTACTGTAACCCAACCGTATACTCTCCATCCCAGGTTCTGACTGTGCAACTGAATTGGCCCACATGGTTAACTATCCCCCAGCACCCACCCTTGCCTCTGAGTTGGGGGTTATCCTTTGCAAGGATTTGGCATACTTCGCCTAACTGGTAAGTGTTAGGTGCTTGGGTGCGTTCCATTATTTGCTGCACTACGTTTTTAACGATTCTAGCTGGCGGCACTTTACCCCCTGCCTGCTCCACCGCTTTTACCCACACTTCTTGCTGTTGGTGGGGTTCAAGCTTTGTCATTGGTCTGACTTGACGTTCGTTAGTTGGCAAAATGTGATCCATTGGATCACATTTTTCCATCAAATTATCAAAAACAACCGCCGCATCCATTAAAAGATAAGATTGCCGACGACTATGCCCAAAGCGATCGCGGCAATAATCTTCAAATGTTTTATGCGTGGAGCGATAAAGCCGTCTGTCCCTCAATTCCGTCAGCGCTTTCCCCGCCTCAAAAAACGCTCTTTCCACACGGTGCTCTAGGTGAAGGCGATCGCGCTGTTCATCCTCCGTCAACTCTGGGACTTCAACAGCCGTAACCGTAATTGTTGCTGTCGCTGAATCTACTTGCTGGGAGATATCCTCGTTTACAGAGCTAGCTGCTGAAGTTGAATCGGTAGATGTGGCAGAGGTGGCTTTGTTGCGTCTAGAAGGTGGTTTAGGCATGATTCCACCTCCTTTAATTCGATGCTATTTGCTCTGAGTCAGTTGCAATATAGATTTTGGATGTAATTGGTAACTGCGTAAACCTAGTCTGCCGTGGCCACTGCTTCTTTAGTAAGACAGACCGGAGAGCAAGAGAATTAATAGTCTGAGGGTCAATCATCAAACTGTACCCCTAAATCTACACCTAAAACCTCTTCAATTTTCCGAAGAGTCTCTTCTGCGACACCACCCAAAACAGCTTCCGCTTCTAACTGATACCAGTAGTTACGAGATATTCCAACTTCTTTGGCCATCTGTGTCACTGGCCGCCCTCTAGCTTCTCTGGCTTGCTTAATGCGTTCCCCTAAACCAGGAACATCAACTTCTAGCTTAATAATCCGTCTTACTTTCACAGTCATAGTCGTAATTCCAATTCTAAAAGTATATGTTAATTGTCAACTAAACAGTTGACAACTTGTTAATTAACAGATTACACTATTAGGTATAAAGAAAGCGCCCCAGACTCGCAATCAGAAGCGCTTTCCGTCCCGTTAGGAACTTAATCAATCATGACATACCATATCTACAGCCAACAACAGCTGCAACTGAAATCAATTGCCCGACTCAAGCAAATCTACAGTGAAATCGCCTGCACAGTCGAAGTAAACGACAAACGCTGTAAGGATGCATGGATTACTGCGATCGCTGATTATCAGTCAAGCAAGATTCAGAAACTCGCCCCTGCTGCCCCCGACAACCAAGCGATCGCCCAAGCTGAACTTGACAACTACATCGCACACCAAGCCCAAGTTGTAGCTCCCGAACCTCTCACAATAGTCGAAATCTCGTTTGACCATCACGAATATTATGCTGGTAATCAACTGATAGCCAACATCAGCCATGACGACAACCACTTAACGCAACGCTGGGTAGGTCATGGTCAACGACAAAGAAGTATTTCGTGCCAACACTCTAATGCGTTGCGATCGCTTCATCTGCACTCACTACAAAGATGGCACACTGCCAGTGCAAGAAGAAGCAGAGGTGCAGGGGAGCAGGGGTGCAGAGGGGAAAAACTTACAACAACTTTCTCCTCTGCCCCTCTGCGCCTCTGCCCCCATGCCTTCCTCTTCTACTGAAAACCAAATCATGGCGCATATCTTCAATGAGTGCCAAAATTATGGGTTTGAAATTCTCGATGATGGCATTTACAACAACAAGGGCGTGAAACTGGGGCAAGTCGGATGCACTAACGGGAACTGGTGGGTGAAGAGGCGTTATTCAGGTCAGCAGCAGTATTCTAACTCGGTGCTTGATGCTGTGCGTTCATTGTCAATGGTGGATACATCGCTGGCTGAACCAGTTCACAAATACTTGCAATCCCGACCCTTAGAGCAACTGAGTTCTAATGAATTACAGCAGCTTTTCAACCATGAAGTGCGATCTCTTCTTCAAGAATTAGTCACAGTGTGAAGCCCTATGTGGGCAGCAGTGAAAATTGCTGCTCACTTTGAGGTATTTTTTGGGCGTTCTTCTTCAAACATTGCCGAAGATTTTTAGGTTATTAATCCCAGGGAAGAAAAGCATGATTGACCATATTAATGCACTCAAAACAAGTTGGTATCTCTCTCCTCCTTGGCGTGGAACAATTCCACCCGTTGAGGTGAATTTACTGGAGAGAGTATATTTACGAACCACGAGAACATTTGGCTATTGTTGCGGTATGCAATGGAAGCATGAGTGCTGGATTTATTCAATTGATTGCCGTAATGAAATACTCCATGCTACACAAAACCAAATTATCGGGACTGGAGAGTTAGAAACTCTCACCGTGCAAAAACCTGCCTTCGTTCTGGGCGAAAGAGTAATGCTCTGTTCTCACGATAAGGGAACAAAGCAACGGCTGATTTTAGGGATTGGGCTGGTGAATAATTCTTGGTTTTACCTTGTTGAGTTGATGTCACCAACGCTAATTAAAACACCGACTATATCGAATCGTTTCTCACTGGTTGGTGAGAAAAGTTTGGTGCGGGTAGATGTCTAAGTGCTTTTCAAAGATTAACTGTTTGAACAATAAATAGAGAGTTCGACTATGTTGATACACAAATGGCATGACACAGAAATTAACCAAATGCCCGAAGATGGCCAGGTAGGCAAATATAGCATTCCCAAGGGCTATGTGAATGCAACTCAGATGTGCCATGCAAATAACAAGTCTTGGGGACATTATAAAGAAAGAAAGTCCACAAAAGCTTACTGGAGGGCACTTTCAAACGACATCGGGATTCCGATATCGTCTCTTGTCATCGAAGTTGATGGTTATGGCAGTTCTCAAGGGACTTGGATTTATCCAGAAATCGCAATTGATTTAGCTCAGTGGGTTTGTGTCGAGTTCCGCATCTGGGCTAACAGAACTTTGATGAAAGTGATGCTCTCAACCCAAGTAGAGCCAGTACAACAGCAAGAACCACCAAAAGCATTAGCTCTATCTCAAGAAGCTGCACAATTAGCCCTGTTGGTAGGAGAATTCGCTGGGTTAGAAAAATCCCTCACCGCCCAGTTAGCTGTTAACGCCGCCACCAGAGTTAATCCCGCACTTAAACCAGCAGCCGATGAACTCAAGTCAGCGATCGTAGTTACCAACGTCAGTGATGATGCATATCTCAAGCCTACAGATATTGGTGAGAAAGTTGGAATGAGTGCAGTGTCTGTGAACAACTGGTTAGTTCACGCAGGTTTACAGTACCGCACTGATGACAAGAAAATCCCATATCGTCCGACTAACTCAGGTAAGCAATGGGGGCGAATGGTTTCGGCAATGGCCAAAGGTTCAAACCAGACTGTCTTTCAGCTACGGTGGTTGCCTGAAATAGTTAAAGTGATATGTCCATAATTCTTTCACCAAAATTATGAATAGTTTACGAAAGCTTTTAGCCGAAAAACACGGTTTGGTCGCAAGTTTTATGCACGATGATTGTTTTTTCGTGCCATTACCAGATAACAAAGATCACTCTCTCAAATTTTTAGAGAGCAATCTACCAGAATTTATCCGAGTTGAACTTTCAGAATGTTTCGCAGAAAGTGTAATAGCTGCTTGGGAAATCCAATTATTTTTACTCCCCCAAGTCTTAAAGCAAGCAAACGATTTCGTTGTTGAGTATTGGAACTATGTTTCACAAGAATGAATTTTCTTTTGAGGTTAAGTAAATATGAAACGATTTCATGATCCAAGAGCCGCTGCACTTGCCCAACAGATAGACCAAATCAACGCAATCGGTTGGGAGTCGGCGTGTGACTTAGCACTACAAAACCACGCAGTTAAAGGTGGACTCTCACCAGTAGAAACAGTATTGCGTTTCGATATGTTCCTCGCCAAGACAGAAGAAACTGCCGATAAAAGAAAAGCAATTTGGGCAAAACAATTAAGCCAGGGTATTAGCGGAATCGAATGGTACACCGTTGAGTACGGCGGCATGGCTGTAGAGCTTCCCCGGTTATGTGAGGAACTGACACTTGTGCCGGGAGATAAAGAGATTCTTACTTGTTCCAAACCAGTGGCCTTCGACTTCCTCGCGCACTGGAACATTGCCTTCAAACTGTGGCGTTATGACCGTGAAGCTGACGAGCGCTGGCTTTCATCTCGGTGGAATCAGTTTTACGCCGAGTACTTGCATGGGCAATGGCTAGAACTTTGGGCTGAGGATGAGGTTTACCAGATTCAATTAAAAGACGGAACACTTCAGGATAAACCCACATTTGCTATCAACGCCTGCTGCTGCTGGGGTAATCCGCTAGCAATCCACCGCACCTCTGCATACTCTGATTCTGGCTCAAGCTGGTTTCAATGGAATAATTTTACACCTTGGAGATAAAAGCGATCGCTCTTCCCCAAGTAGCAATCGCCACGTTAAACACTTATTCATATTTGGCATAACCAACATGAGAGTCATTATATACAGAGATTACTTCAGAGATTACACACAATGCGCCCCTAGCTCCGCTACCCGCGCCCCCCACCCAAGATAGTGTGTGTGAGAAAGAAGAACTTGATTTAACAACAAAACAAATTGAACTTGAAGAACCAACCCCAGAAGAATCAATCCCAAAACTTTCCACTTCGTTGTTAAAAAATTCCGAGTCTTTGCAACAAACCGATAACCCCTCTTGTAGACCAACTATTGCGGTGGGGTCGTTCAATAAAAACGAACAATCTAATAACCAGCTAGTAGCACCAAACCCAAAAAGTGCTAATCCTACATCACTGCCCGATTCGACTTGTTACACAATGCACCCCACAGAGAAAACTGAGCAAGCGATGCGAGTATCTGGACTGCCGCCTTGGATGGATAAAGCAGGCCCTAACGGTTGGAAAGCAGAATTTGTAGAGTCTTACAGGCAATACTTGAACAGCACTCCCAGGTATGCCAAAGAGTTAATTCGTCAGGCAACAACAGGCGAGGCAAAAAATGCCCTGACTCGACTCTCAAAAACTGACTCCGGCAAAGCAGAGATTCAAAACCACTGGGATAGTTTCAATGAGTTGAAAGAACGTCAGCAGCCTACCGAATCAAAACATAATGCAAATACCAGCAAGGATGATGTTTTAGCTATGGCAATTGCTGCTGACGAAGAACGCCGTCAACAAGAACAATCAAAACAAGAGCGTAAGAATGAGTATCGATTTAGCCCACAAATGCTGGAGCTAAAAGCAAAACTTCAAGCCGCAGCTAACGCTCCAAAAGTTCCGAGCAACACCAGACCATCTTCCATTAATTTGCGAGAAGTTGAAGCGCAGTTAAAATTAGCACTAAGGGCATAATTATGCACTCCAATCAAGACAATGTAGTTCCTTTTGGCTCTAACTATTCAGTTTCAGGTTTGCCTCCACAAAATATCGAAGCTGAAGAAGCGATTTTGGGCGGGATTATGCTTGACCCAGAAGCAATGACTAGAATCAGCGATCGCTTGAGCATTGAAGCCTTCTACATCAGCGCCCACAAAGATATTTATCAAGCCGCAGTTCAACTTCATGCTACATACCAACCCACAGATTTACTAAGCGTCACCGCATGGTTGGCTGACCACAATTTGCTCAATCGCGTTGGTGGCAGGAATAAGTTAGCGACTCTGGTTGACCGCACTGTATCCGCCGTCAACATTGATGCTTTGGCGGATCTGGTGATGGAGAAATATCGACGGCGACAGTTAATCAAAGCAGGGAACGAAATTGTCCGACTCGGTTACGAAACAGAAACTGAACTACCACTTGTCCTTGGGCAAGCTGAGGCAAAAGTTTTTGGCGTTACCCAAAATCAAAGCGATGAACGCTGCAAGGTTTTCTCGGCGCAAGACATGGGCATTGAACTTTTTCAAAAACTGGAGATGGGAAACATGGCAGGCGACAGAGTTGGCTGGTACGACCTCGAAAATATCACCGGTGGCATTTATCCCAGTAGTTTAGTTGTAGTGGCTGCTGAATCCCACATGGGAAAAACCCATTTTATGATTTCTTATGCTTACGAAATCATGACCAAACTTGGAAAGCCAGTTCTGTATGTTACTCCAGAAATGGATAAGAATCAACTCAATGCCCGAATGCTAGCCCGAATCACAGGCGTAGACGCTTCTATGATTCAAACCAATACTCAGCACTACTGGGAACCAATAGCACAAGGCATAGGACAAATGGTGGAACTGCCTTGGAAGGTTTACGAGCATTCCTCCCCTACAACCACAATGATTGCAAGTGCTGTGCGTCGTGCTATTGCCGAATTTGATGGTTCTATTGGTGCTATGTTTATTGACTACTTGCAGCAGATTCCTCTGGAGTCAGGCGGGAATATGGCTTTTGAAGTCGGTAAGATTACCCGCCAAATTCGAGACATTGCCAAGTCTCACAAAATCCCTGTTTTCTTGGGCTGTCAAATCAATCGAGGGAATCAAACAACGGCTGACAAACGCCCCAATCGTCATTTACTTCGCAACTCTGGTGAAATCTTCGAGGTTTGTGACCAGTTAATCATGCTTTACCGGGATGCTGTTTACACAAAAGACCCAAGTGACCGCACTATTGAGTTGATTGTTGAGAAAAACAGGCTTTACGGTAAGCTCGGCACTGCGACCATGTTGTGCAATTTATCGACCTCAAAATTTTTGAACTTGGCGAGGTAAACGGGATGGAGTTAATTAATTCGGCGTACTGCTGCCACCGTTGCGATCGCGTAAATATTCCCAAATTCGGCGGATTTCTTCTCGAAACTCCTGTTGAGCTTCTCGAAACTCAAGACGATCGCGTTCAGCTTCACGTTGTGCAATACGCAAGCCTTCTTGATGTAAACGAGCAATATCACTTAGTTCCCTTACTGTGCGCTCTAATCGAGCAACAGTTTGTGAGTTACTCCGTGTTTCTCTGCGACTGCCGTCTTGTATTGTGCGAATTAAATCTAGTTCGTCGCCTAGTTCTTCCAGGCGAGTATCAATGTCATCTAATCTACTACTGATGTTTTCTGGCTGACTTGAAGAAGTCATAATCCCTTTCAACTCCACCTTTTACCCTTTTCTATAATGACACAAACATGATTTCTCTCAAGCCTAATAGAGCTTGGAACTATTGCCACAAAAAAGCAACAGACTGCGTTCACAACTACATCCACATCCAGCGATCGCAGAAGAAAGACGCATACATTCAATTACTGGAGTTTTAGAGGGTGGTAAATGAATAAAATTGAACCAATATACTTCCTGGGGTGCAACTTTCCTGAAAAAATTGCTGACCTGAATTGTCCTGTTATGCTCTCAGTCAATGGTTTTTTCAAAAAAAGAAAAGAAAAATATACTTGCTGTAAAGCTCCATTTAATGGTGGAACCCAGCCACTAATTATAGATAGCGGGGCATTCAGCCGAATATCTCGACAGTACGGCTACAAAAATCATTTACCCACCAAAACTTATGCCCAAATTATTTGGCGATTCAAAAACTGCTGTAATCTCGTTGCTGTAGTCGTCCAGGACTATATGTGTGAGTCATATATTCTCTCAATTACAGGGTTAGACATTCCGACTCATCAAAAGCTAACTTTACATCGCTACGATCGCCTAATCCAAGAGTTGGACAAATTAGCCCAACTCACTGGGCAACAACCCCCTTACATAATGCCAGTGCTACAAGGGTATGAACCAGATGAATACTTGAGGCATTTGGATAATTATGGCTTACGCCTCAAAACAAATGACTGGGTAGGTATTGGCTCAGTCTGTAAACGCAATTCTAATCCTGGTTCGATTTGGGCAATCCTCCACCGACTGCCAACAGATTTTCGCTGGCACGGCTTCGGAGTTAAGCGTACAGCTTTAGTAGATGGCGCGATTCGCAGTTGTTTTTACTCGGTCGATTCTCAAGCCGGTTCTCTAGGTAGTTATGGTAAACCCCGTAAGACTAAAAAGTATGAATACGCGAACGACTGGAATCATGCTTTGAGCTATCGCCAATCTGTAATTGATTCTCCTGTACAACTATCACTATTGCCATTTTTGGAGGTCAATTCATGAAAGCGCTATCTGTTCGTCAACCTTGGGCTTTGGAAGGGTAAAAGTATAGGCTCAATTCCCCCTGGTGCTGTCCCAATGATTCGTCTAATGCAACAGCAGAGGGCAACTAGGGAAGATATTATCGCCTTTATCAAGAGAGCGAAATCCAAAAAGACATCACCAAAATTAGATGTCTGCAAAAATTTTGATAACACAAAATTAAAACCAGTTCTTCCAGATAATGCAGCGATCGCTGTAGTACTTTTCGCTGGTGGCGGCGGGATTGAAGCTGGGATGGTGCAAGCTGGTATTCGCCCAGTCATCGCTGTGGAATTCGACCCCACGAAACCAGACTTGAGCAGGGCGATCGCTCTCAATCATCACCGCAACTTTCATGAATATGGCTGCAAAGTCATCCAACTAACAGTTCAAGAAGTAGCACGGTTAAGATTTCTAGGTTTTCCCCGCCGCCCCGATTACCTCCACGCCTCTCCGGTGTGTGCCAACTTCAGCCAAGCCCACACAGCTAAAGCGGGTAAGGGTATTGAAACGGCTGACGATCTGACGGCTGCGATCGCAGTAGCAGAAGCCATCCGACAGTTGCAGCCACGGGTGTTTACGCTCGAAAATGTGCCGCGCTATCAGAACAGTCAGAGTTTCAGTATCATTCTGTCAGCTTTGGAACTTGAAGGGTACTCGGTCAATTACAGCGTGGTCAACATGGCTGACTTTGGGTTGCCCCAGGCGCGGCGGCGGTGAGTTCTGGTTGCAAGCAAGGGTTTTCACGTTGCTTTACCTTTGGGAACTACACCTCGCGGTTGGTACGAGGCGTTCACGAAGTGTGCCGAAGGTATCGTGCATCTCATCCCCACAATGCCTGATTCCCAACTACTCCCCAAACAACGGCAAGCGGTAGAAAAATTTCTGGCGACGGGCGTACCAACACCACTACTGATTGAACGAGTCGGAGGGCGCAAAGATGTGAAATACAAGCCTGCACACTTGCCGTGTTAGCCGAGACCCTCATTTTTCTTAGATATTTTTAGTCTCGGCGTTTTCTTGTGCCTTTTTTGCTTATTCTCAATCAATCTTAGCGATCACACTTCGCCTGCCCAGTTAAGCAAATTCCTATCTAGCAAGCTTTTTAGGCTTTTTTATCCGTCAAGCTCACGTTACAATTACGAGCTTCATCTCTCCCAAACCGAATTTGCCTGAGTGACTTTTGCAAGAGGTCTAATAATGATAATAATTTTAAAGAGGGATGCTCCCGTACTACCCATCCTCTTAACTTAACTGACTGCGAAACTTACTAATACTAATAGTTAATAACACAACAGCAAAGGCGACTAAAGCCAAAACATTCATCCACAGCACATCTAAGCCAACGCCTTTGAGCAAAATACCTCGAACGATCGCAATGTAATGACGGAGGGGATTAAGTAGGGATAGGGCTTGAAAGAAAGGAGGCATCGCTTCAATGGGTGCGATCACCCCAGAAGTTTGTACCATTGGCAAATTAATAAAGAAAGATGTCAGGACTACCTGTTGTTGGGAACTACTCACAGTTGCCAACATAATACCCAGGCTAATTCCTACAAATACATACATACTTGATAAGGCTAAAAATAGTAGAAAATTACCTCGAAATGGTACATGAAATATTACTATTGCTAAAGTGATAGCGAATAACACATCTCCCATTAATAAAAATACTAAAGGGACAATTTTCGATAGTAATATTTGCCAGTTAGCAACCGGAGTCATTAATAATTGTTCTAAAGTTCCCGTATCTTTTTCCCGGACAAGAGTAATTGCTGATACTAATGTGCCAATTAATGTTAAAACTAAACCCATAATGCCTGGTACAAAAAACCAACTACTCGTCAGTCCAGGGTTGTAAAGAAATACAACTTCAGATGAGACTGGAGGCCGTGCTTTACCTTGGGCTAATTTCAAATTATATTGCTGGATAATTTGATTCATATAATTTCCCGCAATCCCGGCTGTATTAGCATTGACAGCATCGATAAATACTTGGATTTCTGCTGACTTTTTTGCTAATTGACGCGGAAAGTCGGGAGGAATTATGACTCCAACATCTAGCTTTCCTTCTTCTACCTGACGACTCAAAGCTTTTTCACTATTTGGTACACATTCTAAGCTGAAAATTCGATTTGATGTCATAGCTGAAACTAACTCCCGACTGACGTTGACGTTGGCATAGTCGATTACGCCTAATCGTAAGTTATGAACGTCAGGATTGAGAATAAAGCCAT
The DNA here is from genome assembly GCF_034530895.1 of Nostoc sp. DedQUE08. Taxonomy (NCBI): domain Bacteria; kingdom Bacillati; phylum Cyanobacteriota; class Cyanophyceae; order Nostocales; family Nostocaceae; genus Nostoc; species Nostoc sp. DedQUE08. The sequence continues at coordinate 37,254 of NZ_JAVRCD010000038.1, read as the reverse complement.
ACAGTAATAATTGGATTGTCGGCGGAACAACTAACAATACAATTAATTGCTTATTACGGAGAATTTGATTAATTTCTTTCCGCATTAATGCCCAAAATGGACTATCAAATAATCGCTGAATAAGTTTCATAAATCGGAATTGGGTACTCAATACTGGGCAAAATAACAATTAGCAATAAAAAATTAACTGTAATTTTAGCAACTTTCTTAACTAGGTAACTGCATTCGGCTTAAAACTCGGCGTGATACATTAAAAAATACTAATCCCAAAGCTGCAAGCATAATTAAATCAAACCAAACTCCGGCAAATCCTGTACCGCGCACGAAGGCATCACGAGTGATATCAATGTAATAACGCGCTGGAATTACGTTAGGTATTAGTGATAAGGGAAAAGGAATATTATTGAGGGGATAAATGAAACCTGAGAGTAATAAGGATGTGATAAAACCTACAAGGGAAACACCTTGTACAGCAGCATTTTGGTTACTACTACGGACTCCTAAAAGTAAACCAAATAGAACGCTATCTATTAGAAATAGTAAAGTACCGATTAGCAATGTAATAGTGTTGCCAACTATGCCCACTCGGAAAATAATTGAGCCTAATAGCATAACTATTAATGCCTCGGCAATCGCAATTAATAAGTATGCTAATCCTTTACCAAGTAATAGTTCTGTGGCGCTAATACTAGAGGTATAGACTTGTAAAATTGTCCCTTTTTCCTTTTCTCGTACCATTGCGATTGCTGACAGTAATGAAGGAAAAATCCACAGTACAACACCGTAAACTCCCGGTACAATATACAGCGATTCTAATCTACCAGGATTAAACCATAAACGCATTCGTGCTGTAATACTAATAGCGGGTAGAAGTCCATGCTTCTGCATAAAAAAGTTTGTGACTCTTTGAATATTATTTCTAATTACACGGGCATTATTAACATCAGTCGCATCGATTAATACTTGCACGCTTGTACTTCTATCTGCTTGAATATCGCGGCTAAATTCTGGCGGAATAATTACAGCAACTTTGGCGATTCCTTTATCTATAGCATCGCGTATTGGATTACCGCCAAACCATTGTTTAGGTATAAACTGGTTAGTAGCATACAATCTTTCAATGTAGCTGCTACTTAGGTTTGTGTGGTTAAAATCTTGCACAATTAAGGGAATATTTTTACTCTCCAATCTAATAGCAAAACCAAAAATGATTAAGGTGATAAATGGCAATAAAAATGCTAATGCTAACGTCAGGCGGTCACGGCGAAATTGGGCTATTTCTTTCACACATTGAGCTAAAACTCTTTTCATATATACTGAAGAAACTTTTTCTTAAATCCTACTTTTGTACAGATAGACACGATTATTCACGTAGCCTCCTTACTTTGCGATCGCTGTACTATACCAATAAAAGCATCTTCTAAAGAAAAAGGAATAGGACGTAAAGAATTGATGGTAATTTGATTAGCTTCTAAAAGTTGAGTTAGTTGATCTATTTCCTGTTCAGGATGATCGAGAACAACGTGTAAACTATCAGCGAAAATCGATATGCACAAAGGCTCGAAGTGTTGTTTGAGTATCTTGGAAGCTACTTGATTTTGATTGACAATAATTTCTATTAGTTGTCCCGGTTGCGAGGCTTTGATAGAACTTGGTGAACCTTCGGCGACGGTTTCTCCTGCAACCATAAAACTCATGCGGTTGCATTGTTCAGCTTCTTCTAGATAGTGTGTTGTTACTAAAATGGCTGTACCGTTGCGGGCAAAGTTATTAATCAGCTTCCAAAACTGGCGACGCGCCAAGGGATCTACCCCCGATGTGGGTTCGTCTAAAAATAAAATATCTGGTTCGTGCATCACACAAGCACCAAAAGCGACTCGTTGCTTCCAACCACCCGGTAGTTGCCCAGTAATCATGTTTGCTTGTCCTTCTAAACCACAGGTAGCAATTACCCAATCAATTTTGTCCCGTCGGAGTTTGCGAGGTACGCCATAAACTCCGCTATAAAATTCGAGATTTTGCAGAATAGTTAAATCGTCGTAAAGGGTGAATTTTTGGCTCATGTAACCAATACGTCGCCGTAAGTTTGCACTCCGCAGATTTCCGGTTTCACCACCTAAGAAAATTTCACCGCCACTTGCTGCTAGTAATCCACACAGCATCTTAATTGTGGTGGTTTTTCCAGCACCGTTAGCACCTAACAACCCAAATATTTCCCCGTAGCGCACTTCGACGTTGACATCTTTAACGGCTTGGAACTTGCCAAACATCCGACTAAGGTTGTGGGCATAGATGGCGACTCCCTTTGTGTCTCCTTGTCCTCTTTTGCGAAAACGAGGAAAGGGGAAAAATTGCGGCGCAGAACCTTGTTGTCGCAGGCGCGTGACAAAGACGTTTTCTAATGTGGGTTCGCCATGCTCGATACTGGGATAAGGTAACTGATGTTGTTGCAGCAGTTCGCGGACTTGGATTTCGCCGGAATTTATATCTTCAACAAGGACATCCAAGCGATCGCCAAAAGTTTGCACATCTACTATATTTGTCTGGTCAGTCTGAGATAATATCTCTTCTGTAGCTTGCAGATTTGCTGTTCGCACTTCTAAGCGATGTAAGCCTAAGTTAGCCCGTAATTTTTTGGGTGTGCCAATTTCATGAATTTGCCCACTGTACATCAAAGCCACGCGGTGACAGCGTTCAGCTTCGTCTAAATATGGTGTCGCAACTACAATTGTCATCCCCTCGGCTGATAATTCCCCCAGCACATCCCAAAACTCCCGCCGGGAAACTGGATCGACACCCGTCGTAGGTTCATCTAGTAACAATACTTCTGGTTGCGAAACCAAAGCACAACACAGCGCCAGTTTTTGTTTCATCCCACCAGAAAGTTGTCCCACTAAGCGATCGCCAAATCGCTCTAAATTCATTAATTTTAAATATTTATTGCGGCGTTCCCTTAATAAATCATCTGCTACTTGCCGCAACCCTGCTGCATAACGCAAGTTTTCATCAATACTCAAATCCAAATACAGCGAAAACTGTTGAGTAAGATAACCTGTAATTAATCGGGCATCTCGTGCAGGTTGATTAAATATCTGCACCTCTCCCGCCGTTGCTTCCATCACACCGCCCAAAATGTGAAAAGTGCTAGTTTTCCCCGCACCATCAGGGCCGATTAATCCAAACATTTCACCTTTATTGACACTCAAATCAATTCCTCGCACAGCAGCCAAGTTTCCATAGTGCTTATGCAAACCGCGAACTTCAATTGCTGTGGTTGGCAGGCTAGATGATGGTGGTAAGTTTGGAGGAAAAGTAGTAATTTGCTGTTTCATTCCCTTCAGCGTCCTATCTTGAAAAGTGGTGTAATGGTTTCAGAGGATGCAGTGTAGACGAAGATACCTTTTTCATGGTTGGCAATGAAATTTTTTAATCGGGACTATCTTAAAAGTGCTAAATAAATATTTCCCCCCCTGCTCCCCCTGCTCTCTTATCTACCTCCTAGCTTGAAAATGCTCCTTCGATGAGTATCTATATAGATCAGTCTTACATCACATTCTCATGCTTGACTATGAAACTTGTTTCATCGCGACTGCCTTCAAACTAATTTCGGCATCTGCTGGCATCCCCATTTTGGCGCAGGGTAAATCTGATTCACTATAAGGATTTTCGGGGTTAAAGCAGCTATCAGGGTTTTGAACTTTGATCCGAATCCCTACTACTTGTCTGACTCGATCTTTTTGAAAGTAAATATTTTCTGGTGTAAATGAAGCTTGCGGATCGATCGCAATTACTTTACCTTCTAATGGTTTGTCCGGTGCAGAATCAATGAAGATTTTTGTTGTTTGTCCTAGACGCACTTTGCCAATATCACCTTCGGGAATAAAACCTCTAAAATACACTGTTTTGGGGTCAACAATTGTCAAAATATTAGTCTGACTGCTAACTATTGCGCCTGGTTCGACACTCCGCGCTGTAACTACTCCATCTAGGGGGCTGACTACATTTAAATCTTTTTTGGAGTCTGCAATCTGGGTGAGAATTTGCTGATTTGATGCTTGGGCATCTTTTACTTTGGCACGGGCAGAGTTGACTTTCGCTTGTGCAGACTTAAGTTGAGCATAACTTTGCTGCTGCTTTCTGACTAATGCTGTTAACTGGGCATTGCGAATGTCAGGATTGAAACCTGTAGTTTTAACTTGAGTTAACGCCCCTGATGTAGCCTTTAATTGTTGGCGTTCGGCATTAACTGCTGCAACTCGTGCTTCTAGGGTTGCTATTGCTGTATCTAGGGTAGTTTGTGCTTGATCGAATTGTTGTTGATTTACCGCCCCTGCTTTGACTAATTGGGCATAGCGATCGCGGTTGATTTTTGCTAAATTAATTTCTGCTGCTGCCTGTTTAACTTGCGCTTGTGCTTGCACTAATGTGGCTCTAGCTGCTGCCACATTTGCTAGTGCCTGCTCAATCCTTCCTTCGGTATCCCCTTGAGACTGTTGCAAATTCAGTTTGGCTTCGTTAATTTGGCTGTTAATTTCCTGAATTTCTCTGGTGACTCGCTCGACATCTGAAATTGCCTGCTGTTCATCATACTTAGCAGATGTTACTCTTGCTTGGCTACCAAGCAGTTGTTGTTGCAGCAATTGATCGTCTGTGTCGTCTAACTTAATTAACTCTTGCCCCTTTTTTACTGCTGCCCCTTCCCGCACAACAATTGACTCTATTCTTCCAGAACGCTTGATCCCAATCTCGGTTTCATAACCCTCAATCCGTCCGCTAACTTGCAATACATTTGCTGATACTTGCGGTTGACTGCGCCACACAGCGTAACCAATGCCACTTACCACCAGCAGCGCCCCGATCATTAAAGGAATCGGTTTTTTGCGGTGCTGCTGTTTTAATATTGGGGCATCTTTGAGATTTTCCGGGGATGTTGGGATAGTCTGAGTCATGGTAGCACCCTGGATTGTGAAAAATATTTTATAGACAAGAATCGAGAATTTTGAATTCTTCGTCATCATACTAGACTGTATAGTATAATCTTACAAGATATGCGTCAAAAAATTTACTCTTCATGTTCAAAAACCCTAGTTCCCAACTAGAAAATCCTTTACCTGTTATCACTCCAAAGCAAGAGCAAATCTTGCAAGGAGCTATACGGGTATTTTTGAAGGAGGGTTACGCTAGAACAAGTATGGATCGTGTCAGCGCGTCAGCTGGAGTGTCGAAGCAAACCGTATACAGTCACTTTCAAGATAAAGAAGGACTCTTTAAAGCGTTGATAGAACGGTTGACGCTCGCTTGTTTTCAAAGTATTTTTTGCACAGAAGAATTGCACGGTGAACCAGCAATTTTGTTGCGTCAAGTTGCTGAAATCTATTTAACCAAAGTCGCTGATAATCCCGATTATTTGGCATTGTTGCGTTTGATTATCACCGAGTCACAGAACTTTCCGGAATTAGCCAAACTTTATACCCAAACTGTTGTACAGCGTGGTCGGCAAATTCTGAGTCAGTATTTCGCATCTCATCCAGAATTAGAAATTACTGATCCAGAAGCAATGGCTCACATTTTTTTTGGTTCGTTGGTATCTTACGTGATTGTACAAGAAATTTTGTATGGAAAAGAACTTACATTTTTATCACGCGACCGTCTGCTAGACAGCTTAATGAACGTGGTCATGAGCCAGTCCTTAAATACGGTAGGGGCAACAACAGTGTATTAAGCTGAGATAGCAATACTTGATACAGACTGATTTGAAAATCTAACCGGAGATGACAGACAACTTGAGCAAAGATTTAAGATTGCCACTGTTCCCACCTTAAATCATTAGGATATGCTTTTTTCATTCGCTTATAAGGTGGTAATGTCTTCAAATTTTAGCTTAAGCCTTGTGAGCTTTACGCTGTTAGTTTCACCGAATTTACATATACTTAAGTTTTAAGGTCTTTAGTATAATTTATCTTTAGTACCAATTCTCTGTGAAGCTGCACATTACTTTGATCCCTCCCAACCTCCCCAAACTTGCGATGAAGTACCGTAGGCAATGAGGTTCTTTCTATACATCTTTACACAAAACTAGTATAAAACACCTGTTTCATTGTTGGTTATCTCCCAAAAAAACCGCTCTCATCACAAATGAATAAAGTCGAGCTTAGAAGTAAACCCTTAATTATTTTAGAAACTCAAGGACTAAGTGATTGAAATCATCAGGATATTCCAGATATGGCCAATGACCACAGTTGTTAAATAAGTGTAATTTGCTATCAGGAATTTTACTAGCAGTGCTTTCTGCATAGCTAACTGGTATAACTTGATCTTGTTTTCCCCAGATTATAAGTGTAGGGGCTTGAATTTGTGTCAAAAAATCACAAATATTTTTTAAAAATTCTGGTTTCATTCCCCAGAAATTTGCAGTTGTCCGAAAAAGGCGTAATTGAAATTTTAAAACTTCTAAGGGTAGATTTTGGTATACAAGGTTCACAAATTCATCGTTGAGAAAGTTTTCTGGATAGTGGGCACACTGCCGAATCAGAAATTTAGTAGTAGCAAGACTTGGTTTATTAAGAGCTTCGCCAATTCCCGGTATGGATGAAATACGCATTCCTAAACCTACGGCTTTGCCTAAACCAGCGCTGCCAATCAAAACTAATTTATTTACTTTTTTGGGAAAAGCTAATGCCAATTTTAGTGCAATAACTCCACCCGCAGATGCTCCTAACACAGTGGCATTTGACACACCTATTGTATCCATAAACTGGATTACAAAATTTGCTAAATCATCATAGTTATATGTTTTTTCAGGTTTATCAGTCTTGCCTGAGCCTACCCAGTCCAGAGCATAAACTACATGATTTTGCCCTAAGATAAATATGTTTTTGTACCAGTAATCTATTGATGCACCAGCCCCATGAATAAGTATAAGAGGTGTTCCATGCTCACCAACTTTCCAGTAGCGAGTGTTAATACCTTCTATATTGATATAATTATCGATTGGCATTTCCATGAATATTAACCTTTGAAACAGTATTAAAAATCAAGCTAATCCTCTGGCTTTAAGTAGGGATTTCGTATTGAGTGTTAATGTTTACTGAAATTCAGCCAACAGTTAACCGTTAATGAAAATAGGAGCGGCTCTCTCCTTACCCCCAGAAAAAAAGGAGTTTAAGAGTCGCATTTATAAAAATCTAACTTAACTAGATTTAGTCCTTAACAAATTCTTTATTTCTAATGGTAAATGTTGCATAATCGTTCCTTTTTGTGTATTAATTACTACTAAAGTTAGTTGTGCTGTTACATAGGTTTCTTGCTCTTCTAACGATTGAATTGTATAGTCCCAATCAAGCCTTATCCCACTTACTCTAGATTTCATACAGGTTCGGACAACAGCTACCATTCCCATCCGCATAGGCCGATGATAGCGAACTGATAAATCAACAACAGGTAAATCACAACCTAAGCTAGTCAGTTTGGCATGATCGATTCCAATAGAGTGCAAATATTCTATCCGTGCCTCTTCCATCCAGTTGATGTAAGAACCATGCCAAACAACACCAGCATAATCCGTATGATGAGGCTGTACTCGTACTGAATATCTAAACCACTTGTCATCTATCTTTGAAGGTGATTTTTCAATAGACTTAATAATAGGGGATTGAGATTGCATTTGAATTTAAAACTCTAAACTAAACTACATCATCAAGCTTTTATAATAGAATCTTGGATAAGATCAGTACCGAATTAATAAGATTTAACACAATAATTAGAAGCCACGTCAACGTTTTCAACAAAAATCCTTTCTTATAAAATTGATTAATTGATTAACCTTTTAAAACTTAAATGTAGTTCTAAGAGTAACAATCACAAAATCGTCATTTTCATTACTCTGATTAGGTGCAGTAATCCAGATAATTCCAGGCGTAATAGAAATGAAATCATTAAGTTGATACTTATAGAAACCTTCAAGATGTAATGACATATCGTCATCTTCAATAGATATTTCCCTAAGATTACTACCAGATTGAAGACCTATAAGAGTAGGTTCCTGTCCAATAATAATACCACCGAGACTACCTGATTTACCCAAATCAGGAAAAGCAAGCGTGATAGCCCAGTTTAAAAGTTGAGCGTCGCCGACCTGAAAGATACGACTATCTGTAAATCCAGCCCAACCACCAAGATAAAAGTTATCAGTAACCTGAAAGTTAGCTTGAAAACCGTATGAACTTGTAATAGCTGGGCTAAACCTCCGTCCTAAAAATACGTTAGGATTACTGGCTTGAAAGCTACCAACCAAAGGTGCAGGTAAAGGACCTACTCTAGGATTACCAAAATAACTATTAATATAAGAAAAACCAAACTGCAACTGTTCACTGGGTGTAAAAGTAATTTGTCCTAAAGCGCTATAGTTACCCTGAAAAATTCCTGTATTTGGATCGTTGGCTTCATTGCTGAGGTAACCTGCGCTCAACAAAACTGAGTCAGTTAATCTAACTTTCATACCAACACCAAAACCACCACTACCAAAACGATAAATTGGGTTACGTTGCCCAAATGCAGAAATGGCTCCGCTACCCCGTTCATTATCATCGAAAAAAGGATTAATGCTAGGGGTATAATACTCATGGCGCCCACCTGTAGCCATTAAGACAGCCTGTATTCTATCACCTATAGGAAAATCATAAACTAACTTATCTAGTTCCAGTTGATTATTGGTTCCGTATGCTTCTGTTATAAGAGTCCCTTGAAAACTAGGAACAATGGCTGTTCTAAAAGGGGTAAACCTATTTAACCTTTGGTTAAGTTCTAGATTAGAACCATATCTAAAACTAGAAATCAACCTATCTCTACCAGAAAAGCTAGACGCAAAGTCTAGATAAGCCACATAGGAAAGAACAGTTGAACTTGAGTTACTTTTCCTGAAAATATCAGAAACTGCAAAACTAGCTTCACCATTCAATTTAATTTTCGTCGAAAACTGCCTAGCTTCTAGTTGGCTAATATTGTCATCTATGATGTTTATACTACCTACTAAATATTTAAGTTCCAATGCAAATTCTCTTTGCAATCGCTGTACAGTATCTAAAGTATCTTTATTAGCTAAACTTCCACTATCTGTTGCTAACTTTTTGTTAAGTTGCTTTAGAGCTAGGCTTAAAGCTGTTGCAAACTCGTAACGATTCAAACTTCTATTACCTTGAAATTTACCATTAGGGTAACCAGCTATCAATGCGTAACGTTCAATCAAAGATTGCAGAGCTTGAAAAGCCCAATCACTAGGTTGCACATCTGAAAATTGAGAGACAGAAGTTACTTTGTCAGCCGCAGTACTAGAATCATTATCAAGAGGCTCTAATTCAACTTGAGCTTGAGTCTGAATATTCTTGAGTGGGATATCTGAGAATTTATCCTTGACGATATTATTTTCAACTTCTAATTCAAATGCTAAAACAGCAGTACTTAAAATATTCAGGAATAAACAACTAAAAAATAATATTTTCCCCACACGAATAATCATTAGCTAAAAGATTTAACTCCAGATATAGAACCTGCTTTTACTAATATAAACTCAATCAAGATTTAGTAACTATTTTTTAAAAATAGTTTTATTTTAACCTCAGTCTCAAATCAAAGAAACTACAAAAAACTTAGCGTAAAGAAATAACGTCTTTTTGCCAATAAAGGCTTTTTATACGTTCACGAGTTAGCTTTAATACTTTATCAAAACGCCCTAACTGCATTCCTACAATACTAATATTTTTATTTGTTATTCCTTCGAGCATTTTTTTATCTAACTTGGTTTCATAATCTAATAAAAATGTTGCTAAAGGATTTAAAAAACGGCTAAATACGGCTAATTCTGAGGACATAAAAGAAAACATCATCATTTCTGTTTCTTGGTCATTAACTGGGTTAAAAAATACAGCGCCTTGTGCCTCTCCTTTTCTGAATTCCGAGTCATTAGGAGAAATCCAATAATTTTTTATGTTGATATGTACTGGAGAAAACAGGACCTCTAACTCGCCTACAAACAAACTACCACGTTTGTAGCCTAGTAGCAATTCTAAAAATCTGGGTATTTTCCTTTGTGGCCCCTTATTAATAATTCGTACTGCATCCTCTGTAACCTCAAGATAACTCTCAACCCGAGATATTCCCTCTAAATCGTGTCCAAGAAAAATATGAGTTGTACAACTATGCTCAATCTCAGAAAAGTTATCTACTAATAGTTCTAGAGGCGCTTGAATACGGTAATGTAAGGTACAAACTTGATGGAATTCAGGATTAACTATTACTGGTAATTCTGCAGTAGAATGAAGTTCTTTTACCCAGATTGCCCCGTATTTTTCGGCAATATCATAAGATTTAACACATGGACGTAGTCCTGAAGTACTAGGGCTGGTTCCTTTCCCATCTCGATCATAATTCCAGCCATGATAAGGGCAAACTAGACGATTTCCCCTGACAGTTCCTTTGCTCAATCGCATTCTGCGGTGTGGGCAACAATCTTCTAATGCTCCTAATATTCCATTTTCACCCCGAAAAATAACTAATTCCTTTCCACAAAAATTTACACTCACCGGTTGACGTTTTATATCTTTAGTTTTTAAAACAGGATGCCAGAAATTATGTGCTTTCATGACTTTCTTTTACCTTTACTTGCCTAAAAATGTATCCACAACTAGTTGTTTTATGTACCGACCAGGGCAAACGCATCTAAATTACTCTTGATCACAACCAAGGTTAAGAACCAACGAAAAAATCAGCATTTCTCGTTTGGCTTAGTTTCCCAAACTCAAAGTGATCATTAAATGTGTCTCAATAAGCAACAATTAATGCCACTATTCTTGAGCTTATTGACAATAAACTACTTTTGTTAATATGATACGGTCGCCCTGATCTACTGACCTACTGATTTAGGATTGCTATAAAAATGTTGTGACTTTAAATTTTTTTACTTATAGCACGATAGCCATTCCCACCGTATATAGATTCAATTTCTATCTCTTCAAATCCTCCATTAACCAAGTGTTCGCGAATTTCTTCAGGTGTGTATCGGTGGAAAATATCTTTATCGAGTCCTTTTTCAAGGTCACTAAATCCAGTTGCAGTCAGAGGATAAATGACCCACTGGCGGAATATTTTGTACAACCAATTGACATCATGACGCTCTGATTCAACTTTGCGAGCATGGGTGAAGATATTTTTAACAGCCCAATTCTCACTAGGTACAGCAAGTACAAGTTTAGCTCCAGGCTTAAGTAAACTACTTATTTCTTTGATTACTCCCCGCCGCTCAGATTGAGTCGCAAGCATATAAACGGAAAAATGAGCTACCGCACCTTCAAAAAAGCCTAAGTTTAAATCTTTAAGGTGGCGCATATCACCTTGCTTAATAGTGACCTTATCTGCACAACCAAATTTTTCGGCACGATATCGAGCATAGTCAGCACCACCTTGGCTAATTTCTACACCAACCAAGCGTCCACCTTCATTTAACCATGAACGGGCATGGTGGATAAGACGGCCATTACCACAACCAACATCAATTATTCGATCTGATACTTTGGGAGCTAAAGCTTCAAAAGCACCTTTAATTGAAAGGTCATAGTTAATAGGAATAACAGGGTCAAAAAGACCGAACCGATAGAAAAATGACCAGGCAGACTGTCTTGTTAGTAAAACTGAGTTTGTCATATCAAACACTCCATCGAAATTTTTAGACAAATTCACATGGTTTCTACACAGATAAGTAATTGTAATTCTGCTCCTTAATTACAGTGGGAGGATTAATAAATCCACTATCAATAAAATGTGAAAAATATGCTATTAATAAATCAACGTTTACTGTCGGGCAGGTTATAGAAGATCCTGTTAAACTCTGGAGAGTAGTTTGGCAACCTAATTGAGGCCTTTGAATTTGTGCAAATATTTCTGTTTCAGACATATTTACTGTGCCAAAAAATAGGGAGGCTAATGGATATAATGCATTATTATCAGTCATATTGATGTTTTGAATTAGTTTTGTTTGCCACTGTGTATATGAAATTTTTTCAATAGCATAGCCAAAATCTATCATCCAGTTAATAATATCATTCCAATTAACAGGTTGAGGATTGACTAAGTGAAATGTTTTTTCTAAAGAATCTAGCTGTCGCGAAAGATAAACAATAGCACTGCTTGCATAATTTACAGGGGTTATGTCTATTAGAGTATCTAAATCTGGTGCAATACCCAACTGGATACAGCTTTTTATCATTCTCCAGATAAAATCATTTGTATTACCTATGCCATTTTGACTATGACCTCCTAAATTTCCTGGCCTATATATAGTAGTAGGAATACCTCTAGAACGTGCTGATACAATTAATTTTTCAGCAACCCATTTGCTTTGAGCATAACCTCTAAAAAGTCCTTGAACTTTATCCAAGTCATAGTTTTCATGAATAATAGAAGATTCAGAGGTAGTAACTGATTCAAATACAGCAATTGAAGAAGTAAAATGTACTGGTTTAACCTTAAATTGAGCAGCTAACTTAATAATTTCTTGAGTTCCTAAAACATTGCTTGATTTGAGAAAGGAGTATGGATAAGTAAAATTAACTATTGCCGCATTATGGTAAATGGTATCAATCTGACTAGCAAGCTTTTGATATTGCTTAGACGTAAGCCCTAAAAAAGGACGAGATAAATCACCGATTACAGGAATAATTCTAGTACTAAAACCACGCTGCCAAAGCCCATAATACTCTAAATTCCGTCTAATTTTCTGTTTGGATTCTCTAATATTATGCGAACGGACTAAACAGTAAATATGTCCCTCCGTCTGTTTTAAAAGCTCAGATAATAAAAATGCTCCTAAAAAACCCGTTGCTCCAGTTAAAAGAATATTATCTAATTGATTTGCTACTGGCTCAAAATAAATTCCTTGAAGTTTAATATTTTGATCTAACAACGAGTCCTTTAAAAAATCTATAGAATTATTATTTAATGGATGATTTTCCGGATATTTTCTTTGGAGCGTATTAACTAATTCAGCCAATTTAGCAATGGTTGGTGATTCCAATAAAGAACGTTGAGGAAGTTCAACATCAAAAATATTGAGTACTTGGGTGATAAATTGAGTTGTAATTAAAGAATTCCCCCCCAATTCAAAGAAATTATCGTGAATACCGATTTGGTTGACACCTAGTAAATTTTGCCATATTTCGGCTATTTTTTGTTCTATTTCGCTAAGAGGTGCGACGTACGTATTATGTAAGTTTGGTCTTGAATATAGTGATGTGTTCTTTATATCTGAAGAATAAGTATCTTCTATTTTTTGCTCGCATTCTATCTGGTGGCTATGATTATGATTCATAGCTGGCGGATTAATCCAATATCGTTGCTGCTCAAATGGATAAGTTGGTAATGAAATACGGTGGCGTTGCTCATGAGTATAAAATTTAGACCAATTGATGTTAATTCCCCTTAACCATAGTTGACCTAAGGTATTTAGCAATAATGTTATGTCTGATTGCTGATCGTGAGGATGACGTATCGAATATAGTACATTTGATACTGTTGATTTCCCTAGAGTTAACTTAGTCAACGTACTTAATGTTGAACCAGGACCAACCTCCAGTAAAATAGGGTTTTGTGCTTGCATCAATGTCTGAATACCTTCCATAAAACGCACTGTTTGGCGTAAATGCTTGCTCCAATAATTGGGATCTGTTGCTTCTGAGGCAGTAATCCAAGTACCAGTTACATTAGAAATGTAGGGGATTTGAGGAGAAGACAGCTTAATTTTACTGACTAAACAAGTGAAAGTTTCTAAAATTAAGTCCATACTATTAGAATGAAAAGCATGGGAAGCGTTTAAGCGACGGCAAGTAATATTTTCATTCTTCATTTTTTGCTCTAGTTCAGCTATATGATGTTCTGCTCCCGAAACTACACAAAGATTAGGGGCATTATTTGCAGCTAAAGAAAGTTCGCTAGTTTCTAAAACTCGTATTATTTCTTCTTCCGAAATAGCAATACTCAGCATAGCTCCAGTAGGCACTTGCTGCATTAACCGACCACGAGCAGCTACTAAGGTTAAAGCATCCTTTAAACTCAAAACATCAGCTAGGCAAGCTGCCACATATTCGCCTACGCTATGACCAATCATTGCATTGGGACATACACCCCACTCTATCCATAGTTGTGCTAGTGCAAATTCAATTACAAAAAGTGCAGGTTGTGCTATGGCAGTGGTGCGTAACTTATGTCTTGCATTTTCGCTTTCACTTACACTTGGATATAGTAGATCACCTAAATCTAGACCTAAATCAGTCTTAAGTAATTCTGCACATATATCTATATGTTTGCGGAAAGTTGGTTCAAATTTATAAAGTTCCAGAGCCATATTCACATATTGTGAACCTTGTCCTGGAAACATAAATATAATTGACTGCTGTTTTAACTCTTCATAACTTGTATACACTCTATCTGTATTAATTGGCTCTAATATATTGACAGCATCGCTTACATTATCACAAACTAACATTCGTCTATAATTGAAGGCTCTTCGTCCTACTTGGTACGTATAGGCTACATCAGCAATATTAATTTCAGGATATTGTTTTAAATACATAGCTAAATTCTTGGTTGCTTTTTCTAGCGCGGAGCTAGTTTTAGCAGATAACAATAATAATTTCTTTGGTCTTATTTGTAGAGATGATTCAGCAATTATAGGGGCTTCCTCAAGAACAAGATGAACATTTGTACCACCAATTCCAAAGGAACTTACTCCTGCTAGTCGTTTGCCTTGGTTAACTTCCCATCTTTTCAATTTAGTATTCACATAAAAGGGGCTGTTATTAAAGTCAATTCTCGGGTTAGGATGCTGAAAATTCAAACTAGGTGGAATTAATTTATGCTTCATCATTAAAACTGTTTTAATTAAACTCGTGATACCTGCGGCAGCTTCTAGGTGTCCAACATTGGTCTTGACTGAACCAATAGCACAAAATTGTTTAACCTTAGTACTAGTTTGAAAAACTTGAGTAAGAGTAGATATTTCGATAGGATCACCTAGTGGTGTTCCTGTACCATGCGCTTCAATATAAGTAATTGATTTCGGTTTTACCCCTGCTACGGCATAAGCTTCTGCAACTACTTTTGCTTGACCATCAACACTAGGTGCTGTGTAACCAATTTTCAAAGAGCCATCATTATTGACTGCTGAACCTTTAATAACAGCATAAATTGAGTCACCATCGTTTATAGCATCAGCTAAACGCTTTAGGACTACGACTCCAACACCACTACCGAAAATTGTTCCTTGTGCTTCAGCATCAAATGCTCTGCAATGTCCATCAGGAGAGAGAATAGAACCTTTCTCATAAAGATAACCAGTTTTAGGGGGTGAAGAAATTCTAACACCACCGGCTAAAGCCATATCGCACTCATTATTTAGCAAACTTTGAGCAGCTAGGTGTACAGATACTAATGATGAAGAACAAGCAGTTTGAACGCTGACGCTAGGTCCTTTTAGATTTAGTTTGTAGGATACACGGGTAACTAAATAATCCTTATCATTACCAATGATAGTTTGAAGTTTTCCTACAGATTTTATTAGTTCATGGTTAGGGTAAAGATTGAAGAACAAATAACTGCTCATTCCTGTACCTGCATAAATACCAATAGAACCTTTATATGATTCAGAATTATAACCTGCATCCTCTAAAGCCTCCCAAGCACAATTTAGAAAGAGGCGATGCTGGGGGTCTGTAATTTCTGCTTCTTTGGGACTAAAACCGAAAAATGCTGCATCAAATAAGTCAATATCTGCTAGCACGGGTTCTGCTTTCACGTAGTTGGGGTCAGCTAAATCGCTATTTTCTACTCCTACTGATTGAAGTTCTTTGTCAGAGAAGAAAGTTATTGATTCAACTCCATTTTTTAAATTTTGCCAAAATTCTTCAATATTCTTAGCTCCGGGAAAACGCCCAGATATACCAATAATAGCTATCTCGTCAGGATATTCAAAGAGTTCGTTTGAATTCTCATGCATATTCATACTCTTGGTTATTCTAATTTAATTTTTTTATGGCTAGATAGATTTTTTACGGCGCTTACTGGCTCCTCTACGAGCTTCAGCCCTTTGATCAGCTTCTTGCAAAATTTGCTTTTCTTCTATTTTTTGACTCAGGTATTGGGCTAAAGAATTTAATGTTGAATACTGGAAAAGTTCAATTATTGGAATGTTTTTATTAAAAATATTTTGCAATTTATTATGGGCTTTAACAATATGTATTGAATTTGCGCCTAAATCAAAGAAATTATCATGAATTCCAATATTTTTTAATTCTAATACTTCTTGAAAAATCCCTTTAAGATTTTCCATAATTTGAGTATTAGGTTGTGCTACATTTTCTATTTTATCAAGGTTAATATTAAAATAATTTGGTAGCGGTAGGGATTTACGATCTACTTTTCCATTTGGATTTAGTGGAAGACTATCTATAAATATTAGATGTGAAGGAACCATATAATCCGGTAGCTTTTGCCGTAGTAATTTTTTTAAATCGATATCTAAAAAATCGTTCTTCTTAAATACTTGAGGTGAAGGCTTTAGGGACAATTGTGTATTAAATGGTTGCTTTACTTTAGGTTGAAAATTAATTAATCCTCCCACTAAAGAATGTAGAAAAATATCATTTTCCTCTAAGAGAAATAAATCGCAAATTTTTTCAAAATTTATTCCACCTATTGGGCAAAGCCCAATTTTATGACTTGAAGCTGTAGTCATCAGTAATTGAGATATATAGCCAGCTTCAAGTAAACAAAATTCTTTGGATAAATCACCATACATAGGGGTGATTGCATTCATTCGTCCAATGAAAAAGACAGAAAATGCTGATTCCTCAAATGCATCACGATTGATTGAACTATGTATGTCTTCGCTAGTTAAGATGCATTCGGAGATGATAAGAAGACAGTGTTCTTTAGGGTGATAATAGTAAATTCCTGCTTTGATCCCTTCGATTTGGTTAGGCTTGATATAGAGGTAAGTTTGCACTGGATATAAACCCCCAGCAGAAGCATATTGATATTTAGGTAAAGCATCTATTTCTATGTTGTATAGACAACTTAAAAATTCGCTAAACTGATGAAGGGAAATAAGGCTGCTTAAAAATTCTCGATAACTGCGGCGTTGGATATATTTTAGTTTCAATTCTTCAGTGAGTTCAGGCTTAGAGAGATTGACATATGATTTATTTAAGTCTTGTCTTAATCCAGGCTGTTTAATTTTAAACTCAAGCCTTTTCAAAGGATCAAGAATAATATTTTTTTCCTGTTGCTGATTAAAGTTTTCTGGTAGTTTCTGCTTAATCTGAATTTGTAATTCGTTGCTTATTAATTGCTTATCCTTAGGAACAATATAGCTAATTAGGCTTTCATTACCGGGACTACCCGTAATTGTAACTACGACGCTTTCTACTTCTGGATGCTGACAGAGAACCTTTTCAATTTCACCCAGTTCTACTCTATAACCGCGAAGTTTAATTTGGAAGTCTTCTCTGCCTAAAAATTCAATATTTCCATCTGGAAGAAGTTTTCCTAAATCGCCACTGTTATATAATCGTTCACCTGTTTTGGGATGATTAATAAATTTTTTGTTGGTTTCTTCTGAATCGCGCCAATAACCCCTTGCTAATCCTGCACCGCCGATATAAAGCTGCCCGGCTACCCAAACAGGACAAGGCATTAATTTTTCATTCAATATATAATAACGGGCATTGGTTAAGGGACAACCGTAAGGAATACTTTTCCAATTGGGATCTACAGTTACAATTGGGTAGCAAATATCCCAAACAGTTGTTTCTGTAGGCCCACCCGCACTAATAACTTGAACGCTATTAATTAAGGATCTGAGCCTGTCAGGTAGTGTGACAGGAATCCAATCTCCGGATAATATAACTAAGCGTAAAGAACGGAGTAAATGGTCTTGAAAATTAGGTATATTTTCTAAATGCTCTACCAACATTTGCATAAATGCTGGCACAGAGTTCCAAAATGTCACTTTTTCTTGGTATATTAATTTTACCCAATGGGACGGATCGCGTGTTAATCCGGCATCAGGTAAAACAAGAGTTCCACCAGCAGTTAGAATGCCAAATATATCATAAACTGATAGGTCATGATGCAGAGATGTGAGGGCTAAGGCCCGATCGCCTGGGTTGATACCAAAACGTTGATTAATATCAGTAATTCTATTAACGACGTTACGATGTTCAATCATGACTCCTTTTGGAAGTCCTGTAGATCCGGATGTATAAATGACGTAGGCTAAATCTTCGGGTTTCTGGATAGGTTTAAGCGGTGGATGTTTAATATCATCTAAGGGTTGCTGATCTATATATATTTTATGTATGTGAGCGGGCCAGGGAATTTTATTGTCTATCGAAGATTGAGTCAGTACAATATTTACTTCTCCGTTGTCTAATAATAATAAGAGGCGATCGTTAGGAATGTTAGGGTCAATAGGCAGATAAGCCGCACCAGATTTAAGAATACTCAAAACTGCAACAATTTGCTCCCAGCCTTTATCCATGACGATTGCTACTAAGGTATTGGGACGTGCCCCCCAGTTACGTAATTGTGAACCTACTTGGTTAGAGTAGCAATCTACTTCTTCATAGCTAAGAGTCAAATTAGTTGTAATTATGGCTGGATAGTTGGGCTGTTGATTTGCTCGTCGGCTAAATAAACTATGTAAAAGTTCTTCAGGAATATCAGCTTCAACGCCATTGAGCAATGCTATTTGTTGTAGTTGTGCAGATGGTATTAAGCAATTATTGGCTTCCGTCCAAATGGTAGGCTTATTGGCTAAATTCTGAAGTAGTTGGCAGTAAGCATCAAACATATCTTGAAGTAGACCTTCAGGGAAGATAGCTTCAAATGCATCCCAATTAAATAATAGTGTTCCATCTTCTTCAAATACCTGGTGATCTAACCAGACTTGAGGAGTTTGGCTAATACTATAGACTTTTTCACCAAGTTGAGCTAAGGAATTTAAACCTTGGCTACTACCAATCGAGTCAAGCGCACTGGTAAATACAATCGGCATGATAGCTTCACCAGTTTTCCCTAGATGATGGGTTAGCTCTCGTAATACTTGAATTCCACTCACAAAACGATGCTCTAAATCGTTCCAAAGCTGTCTTTGAATTTTTTGGGCGCGAGTGATAAAATTATCTGTGACGGAATTATCTATTTCTAGTAAAATAATTGAAGTAAAATCGCCCAAAATGTCATTGATTTGAGGATGGACTGGTAGACGATTAAATAGCGTCACATTAAGGGTAAAATGGTCTATTCTACTCCATATTGTTAATACTTCACTGTAGGCAGCTAGTAATATTCCGGATGGGGTTAATCCTGCTTGGCTAGCGTGTGCTTTTAAACGTTGCCAGGCTTCTTTATTGAGTTGATAGCTGAAGCGGCAAAATTGAGAAGACTCTGTATTTTGACTAAGTTGAATAAATGGTAAATCGGGTGCTGGAGGAAGGCTAACTAAGCGAGAGCGCCAATAGTTTAATGACTTTTGATACAGGTCTGAATCACGTAGAGCCTCTAAAGCCAAGACATAATCTCGATAAGATAATTCTAAAGGAGTAAGCGATATATCAGGATTTTGATAAACTTGTACCCATTCTCGAATAAGGATCATAAAACTCCCAATATCAATATTTAAGGCATCGATACTAATATGGAGCCGAATCAAAGAATCATCTAAGCGAGAAGCACAAATCTCAAATAGAGGCCATTTTTCAGATGGTAGTACTTGATGAGATAAACGCTGCCGTGTAACTAAAAGATGGTCTTCTACTACAGCAGGGTCTTGGTTCCGTAAATCGAAGATTTTGATTTCGTAAGGAGGAACTTGTGCCAATATTTGTTGCTGTCCATCTGTAAGCACAATTGACCGTAGCATATCATGACGCTCAATTAATTGCTGCCAAGCGATATTTAAAGATACTAAATCAAGACTAGTATTTTCAATTTCCATATAAGCATGAATGGCTACATTTCCCCCCTGGAAAGCACCCATACGACCAATCCAGTATGCTTGTTGAATATCTGTCAGGGGAAATGGTTTGTAACGTTCCTTTGGATTAGGTACAATTCTAGGCAATTTAGTAGCCGTTTTTGTTGATTGTGTTTGTTCTGTTTCAGCTTTTTCCCTTAACTTTTTTGCTAATAAAGCTCGCTTCTCGTCTGGTGGCAGATTGGCAGTATTTTTAGTGGAGTCGCTCATGAATCTTCCTCTTCTAAAACTAATTTATTAAGTAGTTCGTTTACTTCGGTATCTGATAAATGTTCAAGTTCTGCAAGCAACTTTTCTGCTTGAACTTTCTCATTTATTTTTTTGCTTGTTACCATTAGTTCTTCGAGCGTTTCTATGGCAAGCTGTGCAGTACTATTACCCTCAATAAACTTCACTAAAGGAACTAGAATTCCTAGAGCAGCCTCGATATTATTTTTCAATTCTAGAGCCATAAGAGAATCTAACCCTGATTGATTCAGAGGTAAATGAATATCAAGTTTTGAGGGTAAAATTCTTAAAACTTTAGCTACTTCTTGATGCATCAAAGTTTCTATCAGGGAAAGCCGCTCTTGTGGTTTTGCAGCTAAGATAGTATCTCTTGTCAGTACGCTGGTTGTTGTATTAAGCCTACCGTTTAAAACATATGTAAACAATGGTGATTGGCTCAAATTTGGATAAACTTGCTGCCATTGTGCCCAGTTAATAGGTAATACACCAACTTGGGGTAAATTTTGTTGTAAAAGATAGTTAAATGCTGCCAACCCTTGCTGAGTTGTCATACTACCTAATATACTGGGGTCAAAATACCCAGATGCTTTTGTCCTAACTGCCATACCTGTCTCAGCCCAAGCTCCCCAGTTAATACTAATTGCAGATTTCCCTTGAGCATGGCGATAGTGAGATAAAGCATCAAGAAAGGTATTGGCAGCAGTATAATTAGCTTGTCCTGGTGAACCCAATAATGAAGCCGCTGAAGAGAATAATACAAAAAAGTCAATATCTGCATCTGCAAATAGTTTGTGTAATAGCCAAGCTCCTAATACTTTAGGGTGTAAGGCTTCTGCAAATGTAGTTTTATTGAGCTTTAGTATTGTTCCGTCACGCAATTCTCCAGCTAGATGAACTATACCACGAATTTGAGGAAATTTATCTTGCTTAATTTGCTGAATAAAAGATGATATTTCTTTTTCGTTGCCAACATCGACAGAAGCATAAATGACATTTGCTCCCAGTTTTTGCAATTCTTGAATTGCTATAATTTTATTTGCTATATGGCTATCTGTTGTTATTTGCTTCCATTCAGAGGCGGGAGGCAGTTTTGTACGCCCTAATAATATTAAGTTTTTAGCTCCTTCCTGTACCATCCAACGCGCAACTTGCAGCCCCAAATCGCCAAGTCCACCGGTGATAAGATAACTAGCATTTAAGCGCCATTGGAACGAACGCATGGGTTTTTCTGAGATGGGCTGACGTATTAAACGCGGCACATAACACTTTCCATCTCTGAAAGCAACTTGTTTATCTGCATCTGATTGGCAAATACTTTGAAATAAAATAGAAGTTTCTTCTATGGGTGCTTCAGGATCTAAATCAATCAAACCACCAAACCATTCAGGATGTTCTAAGTCCATCGCTCTACCCATGCCCCAAAGCAGGGATGATGCTAAATTGATATCTGTTACATTTGCCTTCACTGGTTGAGCGCCACGGGTTATTAGCCAGATTTTCGGTGTCTCTGACCATGTAATACTATTTAAGCTTTGCAATAGCAAAAGTATGCTTTGATAACCTAACTTTTGAGAAGTATCTAGAGTATTGATATTATTGTTTGCCAGTTCGGTGTTTAAACTCCACAAGTGTATTATTCCACGACAGGGTATTTGATGATCGCTACCAACATAATGCAATAACTTCTGATAATCCTCAAAATTCTCTGGATCAATCCAAGCCTGTGTTTTATCTGAAGAAATACTATAACTAGAACCAGGGGAAACAACTATATAGCTATGATTGGAGGATTGGAATAAAGCAACTAATTCTTTACCCAAATTTTTGTCACTCTCTACAAAAATCAACCATTTACCTGCATAATTACTTATTAGTGGTTTAATCGTCTGTTCCACAATTTTAGGTTGCCACTGTAATTGATACAGCCAATTTTTAAGATAGTAAGGAATTATACTTTTATCGTGTTCAATTTTATCAAATCGCTGTAACCCTAAACCCAAGATTTCTACAAAAATTTCCCCTAAATCATCAACTAAGTAGAAATCACATTCAAAAATATCAGGATTTGTATCTAAGTTATTTGAGCGAATATTAACATAGCTCCAAACCTGAGTACTAACAGGTTTGTGAATGCACACTTTTTCTAAACAATAGGGTAAATAGGTAGCAAAGCTAGAAAATTGAGAACTATTTGAGGGGAGAGCAGCTACTAAAACTTGAATGCAAGCATCAAGAAATGCCGGGTGTATATGGTAGAAAGATGCTTCCTCTGCAAGCATAGACGGTAGGTAAATTTGGCCTAATGCTTCACCTATACCACAATAAATTTGTTGTATCCCTTGAAAACTAGGACCATGCTCCATCCCCCGACTGCGTAAACTCTGATAAAATGCAAAACTGGGAATGATTTCAGAGCAACGCTGTTTTATATCTGCAAGGAATATTGATGATGCAGATATAAAACTATTAGTATCATTAGTCTTATTGCGAAGCTCACCTTTTACGTGTAAAGTCCATTGGTTTAATAGCTCTTCATTATCTGAGCGTTGACTGAGAATCTCAAAAGTAGCGGTTTCAGTAGAAATTTGCGAACAAATAATAAATTTAATATTACGCGTTTCTCTTTCTGCTAAAATAAGCGCTTCTTTAAGTTCAATGTTTTCGGCAATAGGCTGAACCGTACCAAAAACTTCTGTCGCTGCTGCCAGAGCCATTTCTATATAACCAGTTAAGGGGAAGATAATTTTACCCTGTACTCGATGCTCTAACAGATAAGGCTGGTATTTCGTACTGATCTGAGTTTCAAATTTAATGTATGGGATACTTGATGTTGTCATTTTTCGTCGCCTGTTGAAGCTGAGTTAGATATACGTTTTCCTAACAAAGGATGAATAGGAGCTTTAGACTTAGTTATTGAAACTTTTTTATCGTCGGATGAATTCAATGGCAATGAATGTGATTCATCAAACCAGTATCGTTCTCTTTCAAAAGGGTAAGTTGGTAAAGGAATACGGTAACGTGGATAATTTTGGTCAAACCCTACCCAATCTAGATTTCGTCCCTGACAATATAGAGTACCTAAACTATTTAACATAACTTGCCAATCACTTTGACCCTGTACCAAAGAAGATAACCAAAATACATTATTTTCTGATAAGCACTGTTGTCCCAATCTTGAAAGAGTTGGATTTGGTCCTAATTCGACAAATATTTTATAGTTATTGGTAGCTAGTGATTGAATTCCTGCCATAAACTCAACAGGTTCACGGATATGTTGACACCAGTAGTCAGCATCTAGGGGCTTTCCTGATTTCCAAATCTGACCTGTGAGATTAGAAACTAAAGGAATTTGGGGAGTGTTAAATTTAACCTGCTGTGCAATTTGCCGGAATTCCTTAAGTATAGGCTCCATTAGAGGAGAATGGAAAGCATGAGACACTTGTAGAAGATGGACAGGAATAGACTCCGATCGCAACTCCTCAATAACAGCTTGCATTGCTGTATGCTCACCTGAAATCACTATCTGCTCAAGACTATTGACCGCAGCAATAGATACTAAACCCTGATAAGCTGAAAGAACCTTAAGCACCAGTGGTTTGTTGGTTTGTACCGCTGCCATCATACCGTTACAAGGTAAAGACTGCATTAATCTTCCCCGTTGAGCAATGAGTTTCAATCCATCTTCCCAACTGAATACTCCGGCTACACAGGCCGCTACATACTCACCAACGCTATGGCCCATTACGGCTTCAGGGACAACTCCCCAAGAACGCCAAAGTTCAGCTAATGCATACTCTAAGGAGAATAGGGCTGGTTGCGCATACTGGGTTTCATGCAGTAAAGGTGTTGCATCACATCGAGGATAAAGTACTGAGAGTAATGGTTGTGGCAAATCTGGTTGCAGTAGTTCGTTGCATTGATCGAGTACTTTCCGAAAAGTTGCTTGAGTTTCGTAAAGATAACGGCCCATCTCCAAGTATTGAGATCCTTGTCCAGTAAACAGAAAAGCAACTTTTGGACGACTGTCTGTTTGTTTACCAAACCGTACCATTCCTGCAAATTCTTGTTTTTCTAAAAACTCTGCTAATTGATTACAGATATAACTCGCTGAAGGAGCCACAATGGCTAAACGGCAGGAAAAATGACTGCGTCCAGTATTAGCAGTAAAACAGACATCTGCCAATGCTTGCGAAGGGTGCATAGTTAAATGATGCTTAAATCGCTTTGCTAACTGTTTTAAAGCTTGTGGACTTTTAGCAGATAGAGTCAGGATGTTTACAGGACGCTCTATTTTTACATGCTCAAGTTCTTTGATTGGAGCTTCTTCAAAAATTATATGAGCATTAGTACCACTAAACCCAAATGAACTTAGTCCAGCATAACGCCGCTTATTCTCAGCATTCCAGTATGTTAGCTTAGTAGGGACTGTTAAAGGAATATCTGCCCAAGAAATTCTAGTGTTTGGTTTTTTGAAATGCAAATGCGGTGGGATTTGCTGATGCTGCAATGATAAAACAACTTTCATTAACCCAGCTATTCCAGCAGCAGCTTCTAAATGCCCAATATTAGTTTTTATTGAGCCAATAACTAAGGGGGAATCAGCAGGACGAGCTTGAAAGACTTCCCCTAATGCTTGTACTTCAATTGGATCTCCTAAAGCAGTACCCGTACCATGTGCTTCTACATAATCAATAAGTTCAGGGCTAACATCAGCATTGGCTAAAGCCTGACGAATAACTATTTGTTGGGAAGGCCCATTAGGAACAGTCAAACCGCTACTAGCTCCATCTTGATTAATAGCCGTTCCCCGAATTAATGCTAAAATATTATCTCTATCTTTAATTGCATCCGAAAGGCGTTTCAATATTACTACTCCGCAGCCCTCACCTCTTGTAAAGCCATCAGCAGCAGCATCAAAAGTTTTACAACGTCCATCACTAGCTAACATTCGAGATTTAGCAAAAGCAATACTTGCGTAAGGTGATAAAATTAAATTCGCACTACCTACGATCGCTAAATTTGATTCACTATTTCGCAAACTTTGACATGCTAAATGTACAGCTACTAAAGAAGAAGAACAGGCTGTATCAACTGACAGGCTAGGGCCTTTCAAGCCTAAAGTGTAAGATAAACGACCAGATGCAACGCTAAGAGCATTGCCTGTAGCTCTGTAAGCATCAATACTCTTGTAATAATCTTTCTGCATTTGGAGGTAAGTGTAATCGTTAGCACAAATACCTACAAACACCCCTGTAAGACTGCCAAATAATTGATTAGGTGCTAAACCTGCATTTTCTAAAGCCTCCCAGCTTACCTCTAACAGCAACCTTTGTTGAGGATCAATACTAACTGCTTCACGGGGAGAAATATTAAAGAATGATGCATCAAAACTATCCACCTCATCTAAAAAAGCACCCCACTGCATATAAGTTTTACCAGGGGCTTCTGGTCGCGGATCGTAGAAACTATCAACATCCCATCTATTTTGTGGAACCGGAACAACTGCATCTACTCCATTACACAACAATTCCCAGAGTGCCTCCGGATTACTAGAGCCGCCTGGAAATCGACAACCCATGCCAATGATTGCAATGGGCTCTTTACGCGAGTACTCAAGAATCTTGAGTTTAGCACGTAGGGTTTTCATCTCTAGCAAAGCATTTTTCAATACAGAGTGACGATCAGGGATATCAGGGGGTGTATTCATCTCAATTGATTTCCGTAGGATGGGCTAATTCTTCGGCAAGTAATGTAACTAGTTCATCTTCAGAAAGCTGTTCAATCTCTGCATCTGTGATCGCTATATTTTGCTGGTCAGTATTAGCGAGCTGCGGCTTAAGCATAGTAACCGGGGAAGAGCCACAATAAAATATTTTCTTAATTAGATAATGAATCAAGGCTTCAGTGTTAGGGTAGTCAAAAGTGAGAGTCGAAGGCAAACGTTGACCTAAACTCACTTCCAGCCGATTTTTAAATTCAACTGCTGTCAGAGAATCCATGCCCATTTCAAACCAACCTTTATGCTCAGGAATTTCAGAAGGTGTACTTAAATTTAGTACTTCTGCAAGTTCCGCACAAATAGCACGACTTAAAATTTCTGAGCGATGACTTGGTAGAGCTGCTTCCAATTGACGGACAAGCTCAGGTTTCTGAGTGTGTGCAGGCTGTAAATGTAGACCAATGAGTGAGGCTGCAAACTGTTTATCTTCATCAAATAAATGTAAATCTGCTGTTACTATTTCATTAGATGAGGTGTAAGGTGATCGCAAAACTAGATGGAGCCAAATTTTTGCTCCAGGTTTATGGTCAAATTGGACTTCATTAACCGCTGTAGGAATATGGATATTTTCAGCTATCACACGAATTACTGGTTTTGACCAATCCACACCAGCAAGCTGAATACAGCCATCAAGTAAGGTTGGATGTATATAATAATTGTCTACTGTTGTAGATAATTCTGGTCGTAGACTTAACAATGACAAAACCTCATTATCTTTTCGCCATAAAGCCTGAATTTCTAAGGCAGTCTCTTCATAATATTGTAAAGTTTGATTAAGATAATTTTGATAAAGCTCAACATTAAGTACTTCCTCTGAACATTGACCCTGAATTTCTTCAAAATTCATTTTCTGTTGTTGGAGTTCTTTAATTGTTTGGAGTGAATTATCAAACTCACCAATACAATTTAAAATCCATCTGGATAATTTTGATTCAACAGGAGCTGATACACTGTAAATCCGGAAAGAAAATTTTTCTTTCTCCGTCTGGCTTAAAATTGATTGTATAACTTTAGTTTCCCCCTCCGATAAGCTCAAAATCTCTTGAAAAGTAATATTATTTAAAACTTTTATGTCTACACCAAAAGTCTCAATCACAGCACTCAAACACATCTCTAACTGTACAGAAGCTGGCAATATTATCTTTCCAAAAGCCGGAGAATTCTTGATGTAGGGAAATGAATGTTTATTCAAATAAGTTTCAAATTGAACATCTGGCAAGGCTGAATGTAGCCTATTACCTAGCAAAACATGGGTCTCCGGAGCTAAATCTGCTATTGGTGAGCCAAGATTATTTATAGAAAATTTTTGATTAATCTTTACGGGCATTGGCATTGTAAAAGCTGCAAGGCTTGATTCTGTGGATATTGGCGCTTGTGCAACTAATATATGTTGCCCCAAAACCTCAGTCTCAAAACCTGATTCAGGAAAAGCTTCAACCTGGCTAAAACCTTGAGCCTTTAATAAGTTCTGCCATTGGGATACCGAGATAAACGGCTGATTTTGTCTGAGTTCTTCATCCTCAATCGGCTGTACCAGTGCTCCAAAAGCTACATCAAACCATAACAAAGGCTGAGTAACTTCCCAAACTAATAAAATTCCTCCAGGGGCTAAAAGCGACTTTACATTTTGTAGCGTTTCTTCAAGGTTACGAGTAGCATGAAGAACATTTGCTGCCAGAACTATATCATAGCTATGCCTTTCATAACCTTGATTTTGAGGTAACTGTTCAATGTTCAGTAAACTATATTTAACAAACGGGTATTTATGAAACTTTTTAGTAGCTTTATTTAAAAATAGGGTAGAAACGTCTGTAAATGTATATGTACTTCGATGCATCGGCAAAATTGGTAATAACCATGAAGTTGTTCCTCCTGTCCCCGCACCGATTTCTATAATCCTTATGCTAGTATTCGACGATAAAGTTTTAATCACGGCTTGTATAGCTTCCCTAGCTATAGCATTGTAATAGCTAGAAAATTGAGTCTCTTGATAAAGACTTGCCATAATATCTAAAAAACCGCCAGAAAAGAGCAAAGCTCTAATATCCTCCTCTCCAATCAGTATTTCTGCCAGATGTTCCCCAGAACGCTGAATAATTTCTACTAATTGTGGCGTACCTTCCCATTGATTTCTAACTTCCTCTACTAATTCTTCAAAATTGTTACTTTGAATAGGTGAAAAATTAATGTAGTATTCACCCTGCTTTTGTAATTGTCCATTCTCTATTAATACATCTAACCATCTAGCAACTAATTGCTTATAACTAGAGCGAATAGCCAATCTGTCTACTAATTCAGCCAGAGTATAAGCTTTATCTTGACGAAAAGCCCCTAATTTTTTTAATGCTAAATTAATGTAATTAATACACAACTGATACATACACTGATTTTGTCTTTGCTCAGTCGGTAACTTATATTCTAAAACCCCTTTATAGCTTTGGTCGCGACCTGCTTGCACTAAAGAATTCCAAAGTTGCAAAAATTGAGGCTGTAGCTGAAAAGAATTTTCTAAATTATCTTCAATCCAGTACCGTTGTCGCTGGAATGGATAATTTGGTAAAATCGAAAGTCGAGAACGGTGATAATCTTGCTCAAAACCTAACCAGTTAATCTTATAACCCCGAATATATAGTTCTCCTAAGCTGTTTAGTAACTGTTGCCATTCCCCAATTTGTGGATGTAATGAAGGTAACCAAACACTGCTTGCTTCCAAAATACTTTGACGACCCATAGTTATTAAAGTTGAACTGGGTCCAATTTCCAAAAATGTTTTTATACCCAAGCTATGTAATGTTTGCATTCCTTGAGCAAACTGAACACCTTCCCGTGCATGGCGACACCAATATTGAGAAGTTGTTATTGCTTCATTATCCAACTGACCAGTTAAGTTAGAAATTATCTGTATTTTTGGTTTGGCATATTTTACTTGTTCTGCAACCTGGCTAAAAGCAGCAAGCATAGGCTCAATAGCAGGTGAATGGAAAGCCTGTGATACATTTAACAACTTAGTTTTGATACCTGCTGCTTCTAGCTGCTGTAATACTTCCTCAACATCAACATTCAGACCAGAAATAACCGTATTACTCGGACTATTTACCCCGGCAATGACTACCTTATTCCCACAAGAAGTAATGATTTCTGCAACTATACTTGCATTTGTAAACACCGCAGCCATCACACCATCATTTGGTAATGATTGCATTAATCGCCCTCGTCCGGCTACCAGTTTCAACCCATCCTCAAGACTAAAAACCCCTGCAAAACAGGCGGCTACATATTCTCCCAAGCTGTGACCCATAACCATATCAGGGATAATCCCCCAGGAAAGCCAAAGCTTTGCTAAAGCATATTCCAAGACAAATAATGCGGGTTGTGCATACTCTGTTCTATACAACTGATTTTTATCAATCGATGAGAAAAGAATAGAGATGATTGAAAAACCTAAGTAAGGACGTAATGTCTTATCACATTGTTCTAAAACTTGCCGGAAAGTAGGGTTAGTTTGATAAAGCTGATATCCCATACCAATATGTTGGGACCCTTGACCAGTAAATAAAAAGGCTATCTTGGGGCATTTTTTACTGGACAATTGACCGCTAACAATTCCAGGGATATGTTTATCAGCTGCTAACAAAATTAACTGCTCATGCAAATGTGTAGTGGATTGACAGACAATAGCCAGACGATGATCAAAATGCGAGCGCCCTACATTCCCTGTGAAACAAATATCTGCCAGTTCTATCTCAGGATGAGATATTAAAAAATTTTCATAACGCAGCACCCATTCATCTAGTGTCTCTTCACTTTTTGCTGAAAGAGTAAATAGATGTACAGGACGTTCTACATCATTAGTTGGCTTTGTTAGCAAAGGTGCTTCTTCTAAAATTACATGGCAGTTAGTACCGCCAATACTAAAAGAACTAACCCCAGCTAACCGGGTTTCTTGATCAACAGACCAGGGCTGGCACTCCGTCGGAATACAAAAAGGTGTTTTTGCTAGAGAAATATATGGATTTAATACTTTTAAGTGTAAATTAGGAGGAATTTGCTTATGTTGTAAAGAAAGTACTACTTTAATAAAACTAGCTATTCCTGCGGCAGATTCCAAATGACCAATATTAGTTTTGACAGAACCAATCCAACAACGTTGATTGAGAGAGCGACCAGGCATCAATGCAGCTTTTAAAGCTTCAATTTCAATTGGATCTCCTAAAGGCGTCCCAGTACCGTGAGCTTCTACATAGCTAATTTGCGCGGGTGCTACCTGAGCATCTTCTAAAGCTTTACGAATCAGCATTTGTTGAGACGGGCTATTCGGTGCTGTCAGACCATTGCTCATTCCATCGTGGTTAATTGCTATACCTTTAATAACTGCTTGAATTGTATCTCCATCTCGGATTGCATCCGCAAGAAGTTTAAGTACAACTACACCGCACCCTTCCCCTCTAACATAACCGTCAGCTTTAGCATCAAAAGTTTTACAGCGGCCGTCAGAGGCCATCATATTAGCTTTAGAAAGAGCAATGTTTAACTCTGGAGAAATAATTAAATTAACTCCTCCTACCAAACAGACATTAGATTCTAACCTATCCAAACTATGACAAGCTAAATTTAATGCCACTAAAGACGAGGAACAAGCAGTATCTATAGCTATGCTTGGCCCATGAAGATTTAGGAAATATGATAGACGGTTAGGAGCAATACTAAAAGAACTACCAATTCCATCATAGGCATCTGTACGAAATATATCTTTGCGTAATAGCAAGCCATAATCGTAATTACCTATAGCAATAAAGACTCCAGTCTGACTACCTGCTAAAATATCTGGTGACAGTCCAGCATTTTCTAACGCTTCCCATGCTACCTCCATCACTAGCCTATGCTGGGGGTCCATTCTTTCTGCTTCACGAGGGGAAATTCCAAAAAAATTAGCGTCAAAAAGGGAAACATGATCTAAAAAACCACCCCAACGAGTGTTCATTTTCCCAGGTTTAGTAGGATCTGGATCATAGAAAGCATCAACATCCCATCGAGCTTGCGGTATCTCTGCAATAGCATCTACGCCATTTTTCAACAAATGCCAGTAGGCTTCTAAATTATTCGCTCCAGGAAAACGACATCCAATGCCTACAATTGCTATAGGTTTCAATTTTTAACTCCCAATTTTATCTACTTCTTTTATGGTAAGTAAAGCGAAAATTACTGGGTGATTGACAAAACTGTGGAGCCTAACAGAAAGACATCTAAACTCGCGTTTAAATTGCTTTTGCACCTTTTTTAGATAAACGATGGCAGGTTCTGGGTCAATTTTGCCGATTCATTTTTGGCATTACTGAACGAAAGTATGAATTAAATATGGTTCAGTTAAGGCTAAAATGCTTTGAAAAAACCAATTTTCTTAACGAATTACAGAGGCGCAGAGGATACCGAGAGAAGAAAGAAATGTTTAATTGAATCGTATTGAGTATGAATTTATCTTACGCAAGAGCAAGAGTTTGAAAAATGGAATTTTTGACTTTCATATCTTAATTCAGCAACGCCTGATTTTCATACAGAAATTCTTTCTCATGTCATGCCCTTGAATAAAGGACTAGACTTTCTCTTTCCTTCACTTATGCCAGTTGTTAACCAGACCGAGGGAAGAAGGAAGTACTATTTACTTCCTTCCTAAAACTCAATAGGCTAAATCCCATATAGGTGAAGAAAAATACTTAAAAATTCCTCCAACAGTTCACCTGAGCCAGTACTCAATCTAGGCATTAACCAAAACATTGGTTTTCCCAGCTAAACTTTCAGCCAAAATTTGAATAGTTGGGTAATTAAACAGCAGAGTAGGAGTAAGTTCTCTTTCCAGCCAAGCTTCTAAGTCTCCAATTAGACTTGTAGCATCAAGAGACCCTAAACCATAGCGATCAAAGGGTGCTGTAATATCTATCTGCTCCTGTTCCTGTTTCAAAAGTTCAGCTAGGTAAGCAACTAACCATTCTTGAATCTCTATTACCCCAGGATTTGCCCCATTAACAGAGCCATTATTATCATTATTTTCTTCATCTAGAGTCGTAACCTGGCTGCGCTTACGTGGTAAAGAAGCTACTAATTTGCTATACATTTGCATTGCCTCAATACGGCTTATTCCTTCCAGCTTCTTCCATGCTTGCCACTGAATGTATTTACGTGCATGTAAAATTGGGTCTGGTTCTTCAATAGTACAATCCCCCTCTATTGCTTGTTGGTATAAACTATCAATTTCTACTCTTTGCTTACCCGTTGGTAGCTCAACATGGTCAAACCTTACTAAGTTTGTCATGTTTTGAAATTCAACTTCTGTTTTATCTAAATCATTCCAGGCTCGTACACGATTAATTCCATAATCATCGCGTCCAGAGACAAGAATACAGAAATGTCTTTCAATATTATGATAGTTTTCATCAAAAAAATCACCCTTTAAGCGATGAGGATAAATCTGTACCTTCGGATGTATATAACGTGCATTAATACCTAAGCGACGTTTATTGGAACTATTACCAGGAGAATAATGCATACATCTCTCAGTAAAAATGATGATCTGCCCTGGTTTGGCTGGTACTGCTTCTACTTCCCATTGACTAGCATCAAAATCAAATACTTCTGAATATTGTTTTCCTCCTTGCCAAATCATTTTGTGAACTTTTACACCTGCAAACATACCTTCTTCCGCAGGCACTTGTAAACGTCCAAACTTGTGTTTATGAGTACCATTAGCAAAATGCACACAACCACTTTCGATAGTGGCATTATCCAAAGCTACCCATACGGTGAGATTTAAAAAATCTTTTTCTTCAGTATATACTAGAGTTGGTTTTTCCTCATCGTAACCAGTAGGATTGTAAGAATCATAAACTTGATGCCATTTTATCTCACCTTCGCCTGGCATTTTGCAAAAAACGTTTGAACGCCACATTAACAGATCTGGTTCACCCAACTGATTTAATAACCGCACAATTTTTTGGCTCGTGAAAAAATCAGTTATTGCTTTATGGAATAGATGAAGATCACGAGATGTACTAATGTTCATTATATTATTATAGAACATCATCATTGGTTGTTCATCTACAACTTTGATAGTACTATTAAATTCTAAACATTCTTTTACAGAAGCAACTTCTGCCTCTGTAAATATATCTAGAGGACCAATCCATCCTTTTTCATGGAAATTTTTTACTTGATCTTCATTAAGTGTGTACATTATCTTTTCCTTTCTTGTTTGTATTACTGAATTTTTTAATGCCTTAGTAAGTTATATGTGCATTGGCATTAAAAATCTTGACAACAACCTAGCTCTTAGGACTAAAAAATCCAATTGTGAATTAAAATCTTAGGAAACTAATTCTTTTTGAATTTTTAGACTTTCTCCAACTTGATTCACACATGCTAAAGAACCATCTAAAAACCTAGTTCGGCATTCTCGACGCTGGATTTTCCCAC
The DNA here is from genome assembly GCF_034530895.1 of Nostoc sp. DedQUE08. Lineage (NCBI taxonomy): Bacteria > Bacillati > Cyanobacteriota > Cyanophyceae > Nostocales > Nostocaceae > Nostoc > Nostoc sp. DedQUE08. The sequence continues at coordinate 3,703 of NZ_JAVRCD010000038.1, read as the reverse complement.
TAGAAGTTTTGGGAACATTTCCAGGTTTTACTAACACAATAGCATAAATTGGTAAATTATGTTGTGTCATAACTGCCTGACGAATATTGCCAATAACTTCTTCTATATTTAATGTTTGCAGATACCTCCGCTCTATTTCTTGAACAATCACTAATCTTTCTTCACCTTCTATCTCTAATCCAAAGGCTGCACCACAACCACGTCTTAATGCAATGTGACTTTGTTCTACTGTTAATTCAATATCATGAGAAAAATGATTACGGCCCCAAACAATTATTACATCCTTGAGCCTTCCTGTAACAAATAGTTCTCCATCTTTTAAAAACCCTAAATCACCAGTACGTAGAAATGGACCCTCATTTGTATCTCCTAGGTAAGCTTGAAAGGTTTGCTGTGTTTCTTGAGGTTTTCTCCAATACCCCTGAGCAACAGTGGAACCTAACACCCAAATCTCTCCTACTTCATCAGATGCACATTTGGTTAATAACTCAGGATGAACAATAACAACCTTTGTATCAATCTCGCTAAATCCACATCCAACCAACACTTGTGCTTTCTGTTTAGATGAATTCACTTCTAGCACTCTATTTTGTAAAAGAGCATCAGCTTGAATTTCATAGAAAGTCGGTGGAGTTTCTCGACGTACCGCAGCGACTTTTAAAGTAGCTTCAGCAAGACCATAACCAGGACAAAAAGCAGCTAGATCAAAACCACACGGTTTAAATGTCTGAGAAAATCGCTGGAGTATTTCTGCTCTTACTGGTTCTGCACCATTTAAAGCCATATGCCAGCTACTGAGGTCTAATGTAGACCTTTGTTCTGGTGTAATCTTACGTAGACAAAGCTCATAGGCAAAATTAGGAGCAGCACTATGAGTAGCTTTGAAGTGTGAAATTGCTTCTAGCCAATTCAAAGGTTTACGTAAGAAGGACATAGGGGACATCAAATAACAGGAAAAACCTTTATATAGAGGTTGAATTACTCCATAGATGAGACCCATATCATGGAAAAAAGGTAGCCAAGAGACCATAATACTCTCTGCTGTGTGCTTCCAACCTAGATCGAGATCAGCACTATTGTTTAGTAGATTCTTATGGCTGACCATAACTCCTTTAGGTATCCCAGTAGAACCTGATGTGTACTGGAGAAAAGCTAAGGTGTCATCACTCAAATTCTGATCCTGCCAAGTAGATTCTATATCTTTATCCAAATCATCAGTAGCTAACCATTGCAGCCTTCCCAAACTTGGGTTGTCAATTATTTGTTGTCCTACACTAACCAGCGTATAACTAGTGGTGAGTGCTATAGATGCTTGAGCATCAGATAAAATTGCCTCTAACCTTAAACTTGCTCGATTACCTTCCGGGGGATATACAGGAACAGCAATAACTCCAGCATACAAACAGCCAAAAAAGGCAACAATAAACTCTAAACATGGTGGGTATAGTAGTAGTGCTCGTTCACCCACCTTCAACCCTGAAACTTGCAATTGAGCTGCAACTGCTCTTGCCTGTCGATCGATCTCTTGATAAGTCAGACTATTAACTTCTGTTTTTCCATCTTTTAGAAATGTATAAATAACTCTATCAGGACTGTATAAGCTTCTGTCACGAAGAACAGATAGGAGCGTAGAAAAACAGACTTTCCTCATTTCAGTAACCCCGATGGTAGTACTAAACAAGTAATGATGCATTGTAGTAATGTACAAAATACCAAATGCCCCAATGTAGTTTTCTAACGATTTAGAAAAGGATGAGGTTTTTTCCATTAACCGAGACACTCGGTGCCTCAATGTATATAGCGGTTCTCGCTTGCGTGCAGTACAGTTTTGACTTCTTTCCTGTAAGAACAGAGCCTTTGAATCTTACTCCTCTTCCTTGTGGAACTACCGTGTATACACAAGTTGAGTTGGGAATCAAATGGACACATATAAGAACGGAAAATTATTTTTAAAATCCTTGATTTTCCGTTAAACTTCTATCAATAAGCAGACATTATTGATAATTAGCTTGCTCAGTTCAAAACCTCGCCTACTAAGCCTTGTATCTTATCAGGCAAAGATTTTAGGATTTGTGTATACACCCGTAGCTTTGTGGGGAAAGGCTAGGGGTTGGGTTTGTATTCCATACAATTGAGAACCGCTATAGTTGAATCGCTCAATACCATCTGCTTCTGAGCAAACACCTTTTGTCCCTATTCTTTCCAAAGCTTCTGTTCCTCTAATATGAATTACATATCGTCAGATTTAGCACATATCTGCATGAGTAAGGTGCTAAGAGCGAAAGTATCTAAAGTTGAATTACAAACAGTTGTTTGTCTTGTCAAGTTCCGCTCAGACAAAACATTAATGAGAATTGCTTAAGAACTTGAGTGGATTTTGTATGACAAAACTAGAGGGACTGCAATATTAAAAAATCACTTAACAATCCCGTAAAGTAAGTTAACCGAGGGATGAAACCTGTTTACAGGTGGTTGCTCGTGATGGGTGTAAAGAAATATTTATCTTTCTCAGCAGAGGGTTATCATATTTTTTTCCGCTAGAATAGCCGATTTATTAAAAGACTGAACTGTAGTTATCTTGCCGATAAAGTAGTTAAGATGCAACTAGCTGATTGTAAATAATTGTAAAATTAATGAACAAATTTATCTCTCAAAATGCTGCAAGCTATGAAGATATAAAGTTTATAGCCTGTCATTTGCATTACTTATCTTTACTATAGAGCTCCGATTTGATTCTTGAAAACATACTTAGACTGAAAAGCCTGTTTTATCAGGGTGTGGTGTGGGTTCGCAGATAAGATGAAATTAGAACAACGAAGTTACAGGGGTTTGAACCACTGCAATTTGCACATAAAGTGGAATCGACTGTGAAGCAAGGCTTTGAGCTAGCTAGGAAATTCGAGCATAAAGTGAAATTTTGCATCTAATCATGGAAAATCAGGGTATTTTCTTGAATCTTGATGATAATTTAGACCTAAATTCCTAAATGTTCTATAGTCAAGCTACTTGGCTACTTATGGCACGGAGCGAGCGCCTGGGGCAAGGCGTAATTCCATCGCACCTCAAAAGTCCGCTTTTAAAAGTATTCGGGCTGTCGTCAAATTAAAGTCGGAAAATTTCAATTTATGTGCGAATTGGCTATTTGGCTCAAACCCAGACACTACAATTGATTTCACTTTATGCGTAAATTCCGTCGCCTGGAATCCCTATAGCTCCGTTGTTCAAATTTCATCTTATCTGCGAACTCACACAAGAATAAGGGTTTGAGCAACCTTTGTTGCAGACTAAATGAAATTTTTTTGCGGACTAAGTGAAAAATTCCCCCTAAATTCGCAGACTAAATGAAATTTTCCACCAAATGGCCATAAAACGTTCCAATTCATTACAACACAAGGGTTTGGAGCAAAAATTTCGTAAGGGGCGATCGCTGAGGGCTACGGAATAATAAGGGTTACAAAAGCACATTTTCAATTAGTCTGCGACAGAATTTCACTTAGTCTGCACAAATTTCATTTAGTCTGCAAACCGACAATGGGACTTACACCATAAGCTGTCCGTTTTTGAAACCATAAGTTGTCCGTAGCGGACAACTTATGGTGTAAGTCACAAAACTTATGGTTACAGTCACATATGTAAAGGCAAGTAGTTTTGGTTGAGTCGATGGGGGATATTATTCCCCGCACCTCTCAGTTAGATCCGTGCG
>NZ_JAVRCD010000037.1:67501-86330 GCF_034530895.1 Nostoc sp. DedQUE08 | reverse complement strand
AGTATGGACATTGCACAGTAGATGACCTCAATTCATCCCTCTATTATGCAACGCCCAATAATTTACTAAGCTGTTGCAAATTCTGTAAATTTTCTCACATCTGGAGGCTGAAAAGCTAATACAATATCGCTGCTACTTACACCTAACTTCATTAATTCAGTGGCTATTCCTTCTTCTGTCCAGTCTTCTTCTATGAAAATTTTCTCATTTTTAATCCGAATATGAACATGAGTATACTTAAGTCTTTTGCTACCTTGCCAATCTACAGTTAACCAGAGATAATGATCGTGATTTTCATCAAATACTAAACAATTTTCAGCAATTTTATCAGGTGATTGACGAGACAAATTATCATATTCAGTTAGCACCTGTTTAATTAACTCTCGATATCCTATTAATTTATCCATAAAGTAATTTCCTCCCTTTCATTGTTAAAAACAATAATTTCAATTTGCTGAAGTTTAACCACTGTTTGAATAGATTTTCTTTGAAAGAAAGTATCAAATACTGTATCTCTGATTGCTAGATAAATTTTATAGTTTTTACTGGCTAGTTGTAAAATATCGCGGTAAAGAATATATTGACCTAGAGCATTTTCAAAATCTCTCATGGGAGAAGGACTGATAAAACTTTTGATTTCTACAACTATTTTCCGTCCTTCTTGTTCTGCTAATAAGGCTTTTTCTACAAATAAATCAGCATAAAGTTCTGCATCTTCATACTGCAAAAAATAAGGGTCAGCTATAATTATCCAGCCATCTTTAATTAAGGCATTTTTAACAGCATTATGATAAATGTCTTTTGCTGGCATTTCCTTCGTGGTAATATTGGCTAGATATTAAGTTCAGTTATTATAATTATACTCACTGACCAAGAAGTTCAATATCTCATCCCCTGAAAATTACACTCCCAAAGAGCGATCGCCTGTTGTAGAAGGGTGAGCGATCGCTTTGCAGAAAACCTCAAAAATAATGCGATTGCCTGTTGTAGAAGGGTGAGCGATCGCTTTACAGAAAACCTCAAAAACTAAGCGATCGCTTATTGTAGGAGAGTGAGCGATCGCTTTGCAGAAAACCTCAAAAATAAAGCGTAGACGCGTGAAGGCTTGTCGTCAGACATCCTTTGTTAGCCACTGATTTGCAAGCCTAACGGGATAGTTGAGCCGCAGAATACTTTGTATCCTTATCAGGAGTTAGATTTAACTTACACGCTTCTCCCAACAAAGAGGCAAATCAAAACCGTTTATCAAGAATGGTTTATCATGATTTCCGGTTCCAATAAATATTTTACTTGGTTCCCAATCGTCTATAACTTTTTGCATAATCTTTGTAGCTTGTGTTCTAACACTTGGACGTTTTTTGACCTCAAGACGCTCGTTATAACAATCGCCTGAATAGTGAAGATATTTGCCTTGGCACAGATGAAGATTGCTTTGGTATATAACTTCATCTTTAAAAAAAATGGTGAGTGCCAATGATGGTTGGTTCGGATTAATGTAGATCGAACAAGTTGAGACAGTAGACCAGTTTGGATCTGTCATTTTTATAGCAATCCCTTCTTTAACTGTTCTACTAAATCCCTTGCCACAACATGGACAATGTTCAACTGGAAGCGGCTCATTAATAATGGCTACTTTAATATTTTTTCCAAAATAATCAACTTCACCGATAATTTCTTCTGCCCAATACTCGTAGTCACCCTCAAGTAGATGAAATACTCTCTCATACTCAATCTTCTCGTCAAACCACTGCATAACTAATTGCGCTGCATGGATATGTTCATAATTTCCATATACGCTAACAGTAGCCAGAATCTTTGGTTTATCTTGCCTAGCTTCTGTGACAAACCTCTCCCACGAACTCTTAAATTCTTTGATCCTCTCAGCACCTAGTTCAGTATGCTTTACACGGTCATAGGCATCAGGTCTATGATGCAGATCATGATCCTGAACACATAAAACAGCGAGATTCTCGTCAACGGTGTTAGACGAATCTTCATCAATATGATGCAAATGAAGACCAATACCCCTTCTTTTACAGACACAACACCTATATAAATTTTTCGTAAGCAAACGTTCTTTTTGCTCTTTTGAAGGATGTTTTCTTTTGGTCAACTCTAATCTCCACAATAGGTATTAAAGATTTGTTGATAGATGGCCGCTATTGTATCTGCTAACCTGTTTTCTTTTTCTATATTCTGTGAAAAGTCAGATAAATGCGAAAGGCACGGGATAACTATGCCTTTTACCTTATTGGCTATGTATAAACCTACTCAATATCATCTAAAATATCTAAAGTTAACGGTTAAAGCATCCATTAGGGCATTTTAGATTGAAGATTAGGGCAGGTAAGATGCCTGCCCTATAAGGACTATTCTATTCCTTCAATTCGGTCTTCAACTTCTTGGTATAACTCGCGTAGACGATCTAAATTCTCCTCGCTAGTTTCCCAATAACCGCGTCCATTTACTTCCAATAAAGTTGATACAACCTTGCGGAAAGAATGAGGATTAAGGTTTAACAACCGTTTCTGCATTTCTTCATCTTTGATAAAGGTTTCGTTAGTATCCTCGTAAATCCAGTTATCTACAGCGCCGGCTGTCGCACTCCAACCCATTGTGTTTACTAATCGTTTGGAGAGTTCGCGCACACCTTCGTAACCGTGATTCAGCATCCCCTCATACCACTTAGGATTTAACAATTTAGTACGAGCATCTAAGCGCACGGTTTCTGTTAATGTCCGCACTTGAGCGTTAGCTGTGGTTGTATCTGCAATATAAGATGCTGGTTTTTTACCATCACCCCGCAGATTTGCCACCAGCTTAGTGGGATCTGAGTCGAAGTAGTGGGAAACGTCTGTTAAGCTAATCTCGGAAGAATCCAGATTTTGGAAAGTTGCATCAGCAGTTTTCAATGTACTTTCAAAAATCTGCCGGGATTCATCCATGATTCCGGGGTTATCGGAATTGAAGGAGAAAGATTTGCGTTTCAGGTACATTTCCTGTAACTCGGCTTCGCTATCCCAAGTGCTGTTTTCTACCGCCAAGTTAATATTTGACGAGTAGGAACCAGAAGCGTTGGAGAAAACGCGAGTCGCGGCTTGACGCAGATTAATCCCCATATCTTGGGCTTGCTGCAAAGCGTGTTTGCGAACAAAGTTCATTTCTAAGGGTTCATCCGCCTCAGCCGCCATTTTCACCCCTTGATCTAGCAGGTTCATTTGGTTGATGAACAAGTCGCGGAATACACCAGAACAGTTGATTACTACATCAATTCTGGGGCGTCCCAACTCTTCTAGAGATATCAATTCCAACTTGTTCACCCGTCCCAAGGCATCGGGAACTGGACGCACGCCCACCATCCACATAATCTGCGCTAGAGATTCACCGTAAGTTTTGATGTTATCGGTTCCCCAAAGGACGCAGGCAATAGTTTCTGGCCATTTTCCATCGTTTTCAGCTTTGTTACGTGCCAAAAGCCTGTCTACAACGATTTTGGCTGATTGGACTGCTGCTGTTGTTGGGATGGATTGTGGATCGAGTGCATGGATATTCTTACCCGTAGGTAATACATCCGGGTTGCGGATGGGATCGCCACCTGGGCCAGGTAGAACGTACTCACCTTCTAAGCCTTTGAGTAATGCTCCCAGTTCGTTGTCGGCACAAACTTGTTGCAGGCAGAATTCCAAATACTCAAATAGGGGTTTTAGAGCTGCGCCATCGACTTTGGGATAACCTGCTTTATGCAATGCTTCTACCCAAGGTTCTTTTTTGCCCATGTTGAAAAAATTCAACCGGGAAACCAGAGAAACTCGTCCTTCCGCGTCGATTTGCTCTTGCACAAGGGCAGTTACTGCTGCACGGGTTGCCAAAGTGATATCTTGCAATAACTGGACATCTTCTAAAATGCCTCTGTCATTATTTTGATAAATATCGTCAATGTTACGCCCAATGCTATTGGCGATAATTCCGGGTAAACCTTGAAGTCCCTCTTCTTGACGATCTAGACTAGCAATGTTGACGAGAGTTGCGATCGCTTCTTCTGCACTTGGCGGTTTACCAATGACGTGCAACCCACAAGGCAACAACCGCGACTCGATTTCCATCAACTTGCGGTAGACGTTGCCAACAATATTATCGCGCTCTTCAGCACTCATATCTCTGGCATCGGTTTCTGGCAGGTCAATATCTTTATCCAGATTCACGATCCGGCATTTATCCATGATGCTGTTAACAATGGGAACACCGCGTCCGCTATCTTTTAAGGTTTGGTAGGAAGCAATTAATTCGCTAAGTTCCTTCAAACCTTTATACAACCCAGCATTTTCTGCTGGCGGTGTCAAGTAAGAAATGGTTTCGGCATAACTCCGGCGTTTGGCAATTGTCGCTTCACTCGGATTATTCGCTGCATAGTAATACAAGTTGGGAATTGAGCCAATCAAGTTGTCTGGATAACAATCACCAGACATCCCCATCTGTTTACCTGGCATGAATTCCAAGGAACCGTGTGTACCAAAATGCAGTACAGCGTCAGCTTTCCAAACTTGCTCTAAATAAGTGTAGTAGGCAGCGAAACCGTGGTGAGGACTAGCTGAACGGGAGAACAACAGCCGCATCGGGTCGCCTTCGTAACCAAATGTGGGTTGGACACCGATGAAGACGTTACCGAATTGCTTACCATAAATTAGCAGATTTTGCCCATCGCTGTTGAGATGTCCGGGAGGTGGCCCCCAGTTTTCCTCTAAGCGTTGCGAGTAGGGGGTCAGCGCCTCATACTCAGGAACCGACATTTTGTAAGCAACGTTCAGTTCTGGGCTGTTGTACTGCGCCTGTGCGTCATGGATGACTTCTTGCATCAACGCTTCGGCTGATTCTGGCAATTCTGGTAAGTCGTAGCCGTTATTTTTGAGGGCTTTCATCACCTCGTAGATGGAACCGAATACATCCAAATAAGCGGCGGTTCCGACGTTGCCTTTATCTGGCGGGAAGCTAAAAACGGTGATAGCGACTTTCTTATCTAGCTTCGGCTTGCGGCGGAGGTTAGCCCATTTTAAGGCGCGTTCGGCTACCGCTTCAACCCGATCGCGCAGTGCGATCGCTTTCCCTGTAGTTCCATCTCTACCCGATAATATAATCGGCTCAATTGCTCCATCCAATTCAGGAATTGCAATTTGCAAAGCTACTTGAATTGGATGTAACCCTAAATCGCTATCCATCCACTCTTCTGTGGTTTGGAATACTAAGGGTAGCGCCACCATATAAGGACGGTTTAAGCGTTTGAGTGACTCTATTGCCTTGGGATGGTCTTGTCTGGCTGGGCCACCCACTAAAGCAAAACCAGTCAGCGATATCACTGCATCTACCAACTGTATGTTAGTAGTCGGTTCGTAGAAGAAAGCATCCACAGGCTTGGAGAAGTCCAAACCACCAGCAAACACAGGTAATACCCGCGCGCCTAATGCTTCCAACTCCTGCACCATTGCCACATAATGGGCATCATCCCCTGTAACTAGGTGGGTGCGTTGCAATACTAACCCGACACAAGGAGCTAGGGGATCTTTGAGATCGCTAGAAATATCCTTACGAGCTGTATACCAATTGAGGTACTCTCTGACATCTTCAAACATATTGGGAGCCAAAGGATGCCAAATCCCTAGATCGGGATAAACCACAGGCTGTTCGTATGTAGAAGGTGCAAAATTCTGTTTTTCTAAACCTTTAAATACATATTTATCAGCTAGCATCAGCAAGAAGTTTTCCAGATTTTCTGGAGAACCACCTAGCCAATACTGAAAACTGAGCATGAAATTTCGGGCATCCTGTGCCTTGTCCATTGGTAAAAACTTCAGCACTTGCGGCAGTGTTCGCAAAAGCTTTAACATCCCATCTTGGAATCCCGCACCTGATTTTTCTTTGCGTTTCCGCATGAATTGAGCGATCGCACTTTTTGACTGACCCAACTGTGCCAAAGAAAAGCTACCCATTTTACTCAGGCGCATTACTTCTGGCATCGAGGGAAAGACAACGGAAACATCCAAGCGATCGCGGTGTGGTTCTACTGCTGCTACTACTTTCTGTGCTAAGTCTTCGATGAAAATGAGGGAAGCGATGAAGATATTCGCACTCTCGATTTCTCGTTTGAACTCCTCATAGTTCTCTGGGTCGCGGAGTTCCTCAATCAAGTACCCGCTGATTTCAATCGCCAAGTTAGGATTGTTCGCGTTAATCGTGCGAACCGCTTGCGACAATGCGCTTTGGTACTGGGACTCAAGCACGACATAGACCACCTTGATTAAACTACGTCCGCGTAAGTTATCAGGCGCAATGTGTCTAATGGTGGACTTGACGTGTGTGAACATGCTTCTTCGGCTCCTTTGATGCGTGTTCTCTGAAGGAAGTTCCTAGCGGCATTAGCAGCCACAGGTAACTTGCGATTTTTTAGGCAATATCTGTTTTTTATCAGAAAACGCTTGCCCAGTAGGCATTTTATCCTCTATCTGACACAAATCGATATAAAAAACGAAATATTTCTTCGTAATTGTTGACTTTATCTAAAAGTATTAACTCACATATTTGTAAAATTTTTGCAATACTTATTTTTAATAGTTAAATAGCTAAATAGCTATTTAAATCCATTTACAAAACAAAACTTGCTTTGCTGACTAAATATTTTTTAGTTAGCATAGACATACCTTAAATATGTAGTTGTAAATTTATAAGAAGCAGTAGAAAGGCAGAGTTTCTTTCGGATTAAATTGAGAAATTATCAACAAATACAGTTCGGTTAAGAATTTTTTGGAGAACCATAGATAGGCCTATAGAGATGCGAAACTTTGGGTCTCTACACTATCCACTAAATAAAAAGCAATTAGTATTTATCTTCTGCTTAAATAAAACCATGCTTGATAAGAAAACAGAATAAAAATGAAGTATAAAATTTCTCGTCATGCACAGACAGAAATGGAGCGAAGAAATATATCTCAATTTTTATAGGACTTACGCAAAATTATGGAAAAACGAACCGCGAAGGACACGTTCGCGTAGCGTATTGTAGAGAAGGACACGAAAGGAAGAGGGTTTTAGAGAGTTATTGCGTAAGTCCTATTTGAGTTCAATCTGTTTTTTATATTATTAATGTGAAACGGGATTACAGAAAAGTTAAAAACCGTCCCCGATTAGAAGGAACGGTTAAGACAGTTTGTTGATGAACTAATTCAATAGGTGGACAAACTTCCAATTTATGCGTTGGTTTGTTCAGAAATTAAGTTACAGTTCCAAACCCTGTCACACCGAAATCGGTTCTTCAATGTTTACCACCACGGCTTGTAGTTCCTTCGCTTTCTCTTCCGGTAAGGCATCATTGGCAAACATCCCCGCTGCGAGTTCAGTTCCCGCGAGATATTTCAGCCTTTCGCTTGTCCGGTATGGTGGAAAAAACTCGGCGTGTAAATGCGCTTCGGGGTGAGCTAAACCGTCAGTTGGTGCTTGGAACCAAGCCATCAAGTAAGGAAACGGGCGATTCCACAAACCGTCATACTTGAGAGTGACAGTTTTTAACGCTTTGGCAAGTCCCCAACGTTGCTGTGGAGTAAGATCCATAAAAGTGCTAACTGGCTCTTTTGGTGCAAGCCAGACTTCATAGGGGTAACGAGCGCAAACTGGGACAAATGCGATCGCATACTCATCTTGATAAATAATCCGTCGATCCTCTGCAATTTCTTTTTGAATCAAGTCTTGCAGTAAACCCCGCCGATGTTCTTGATAATACTCCTGCTGCATCGCCAGCATTCGCGCTGGAACAGGCGGTATAAAAGGATAGGCGTAAATTTGCCCGTGGGGATGGTGCAATGTTACACCCACCTCTACACCTTTATTTTCAAAGGGCAGCACGTATTGGATTTGGGGATTTAGTCCGAGTTCGCGGGTGCGATCGCCCCACACTGACAACAGCAAATCTAGATGATCCAACTGTAAGGAACTGAGAGAGGCGCGGGCATCTTGAGTAAAAACCACTACCTCACAGGCTCCATTAGCTGGTAACGTTTCCACGATCGTATCGGGTGGATTGTTGGCTGTCGGACTCATTGAGGGAAAGCGGTTATCAAACACTGCCACATCATACTTACCTTGTGGTAGTTCCGTTGGGAACTCAGGGTTAGTGGTAGGTGCGAGGGGATTGTATTCTGGAGGCGGCATGAATGTCCGCCCTTGACGGTGACTAGCATAAGCTACCCATTCGCCCCGCAAGGGGTGCCAGCGCAAGTGGGGATTAGCTTGCACTGGCTCATTACTAGGGCTAGGGGCTTCTAACTGACTAGTAATTGGGTAGCGACTGTATAATTTGAGTTTGCGTCCGTCGGGCTTTAACAGCTTGTGGGAGTACATAAACCTTGTCCTGAGAGGGTTGCTGCGCGGATTGCCTCAATGGGAAATTTCGGCGTGCGATCGCCGTACAATAAACCGTTAGCTTCTTGGAAGGTATCAGTTAATTGTGTGTAACAGAATCCGCTAAATAGCTCAATGTTATTAACGGTTTCCAAGAGAGCAGCATATTTCATTTCTAATTCGGAGATATTCGAGCAGTTTTCATATCCCCAAGCTTGATCGGCATTAGGTTCGTCAAGAGGGGCATAGGCGATACCACCAAATTCAGTTAACATCACTGGTTGTCCTTGATGGGGATAGTTATCCAAGGTGAGAATACGTCCCCCAGGACGGCTACGCTCAAATAGATCCGATACTTGAATATCCGGTCTGTAGCGATGGGCTAATCGTTCAGGATGTCGTTCATAGTCGTGAATAGCGAGGATGTCGGTATCGGTACTTTCCCAACCATCGTTACCAATTACTGGGCGAGTCGGATCGAGAGTCTTAGTCAGATGATACATTGCCAAGACGTAGTTACGATGAGCCGCCGTTTCAGTCAAATTTGGCACTCCCCAAGATTCATTAAACGGCACCCACGCCACAATACAAGGATGGCTAACATCTCGCTTGATAATTTCCGTCCATTCACGGGTCATCCGTTCCACAGCTTTCGGTGTGAAGCGGTAAGCACTGGGCATCTCCTCCCATACTAACAACCCTAAAACGTCTGCCCAATATAAAAAGCGGGGGTCTTCAATTTTTTGGTGTTTGCGTACTCCGTTAAAACCCATAGCTTTTACGAGTTCTACATCACGTCGTAATGCTTCGTCATTAGGTGGAGTCATTAATGTCTCAGGCCAATAACCTTGGTCGAGAACTAACCTCAGATAGTAGGGGCGACCGTTGAGCATAAAGCGATCGCGCTGGACGCTGACAGTCCGCATCGCTGTATAAGATTGCACTTCATCTAACAGACGATCTTTATCCCATAGCTGAATTTGGGCATCTATCAGCGTCGGCTTTTCTGGACTCCACAGTAATTCATTACGGCAGTCGTCAATACCCGGATCGCTCAGAACAATGCGGCGGCTAATTTCCCCATTGAATACTTCATAGGTATCGCTTGCTAACAGGCGATCGCCAGCGCTGAGTTTAATTTTGATTTGTACATTTGAAGTAGGTAAATTGCCAGCCAGCCCAAGTTCAAACCCAATTTCCCAGCGTTCGCAATCGGGAATCCAACGAAGATTACCGATATAAGCCTCACCTACGCGTTCCAGCCAGACTGTCTGCCAAATACCGCTTGTGCGAGGATACCAAATACTATGGGGTTTCAACTGCCAATCTTGTTTACCACGAGGTTTGGCGAGGTCGTGCGGATCGTCTTGCGCCCACACTGTTACCTTGGTTGTACCAGTGTCATTTAAAGCATGGGTTATATCGAGAGTGAAAGAGGTGTGTCCGCCTTCATGCTCGGCTATATATTTATCGTTTACCCACACACGAGCGCGATAGTCCACAGCACCAAAGTGTAACAGTAATCTGCCGTCCCCTGATGGTGTTTCAAATTCTCGCTCGTACCAGCAGTTTGGATGAAAACCGCGATCGTTAATCCCACTTTTGGTAGATTCGGGCGCATAAGGAACTTCTATATGATGACACCATTCGCTAAAATCGCTGGGTTCAACACATTTTCCTTGGTCATCAAATGCGAATTTCCACAGCCCATTTAAAGTTTGCCAGTGCGATCGCTTTAACAATGGTCGTGGGTGTGCTGCTGTTAAGTCCACAAAATTACTATCTGTTTTAGAGGTCAATTTAACCTCAGGATTCTCTAAATCTAACAACTTCATCAAATTTCCTCCCTATCCATAACTCAATCAACCCTTGCTATAGACTAAATCCAGACCCAAATATTGGGTTTCCAGATATAGCAAGAGTTTTGACCCGATCGTTCATCAATCGGTTCGAGCTAGTAGCATTATGTTTTTTCGTAGCCAATACTGATACCTTCCCCACTTACGTGATGAAGTATAACAATAAGTTTATATACCCCTAGCTCGTGACATTATGGCATATACATTACCGATCTTTGCCAGGTTATCTAAAAAAAAGCATTATATTTAGGTGCCTAATAACTATCATAAATCTGCCACACGAGAAAGTGGTTGTTATGAACATTTTATTTATATCAATTGTTTAAGTAAATTTTTTAAAATCATTTATTAGTCAATAAGCATTAGCAAACAAAAGATAAATACTTAAAATCAGGTTATATAAGAGAATAACGGAACCATTCGTTGAATATTGCTAAATAGAGAGCATTTTTGTCTGCCACCACGCCGATGATGAAGTTTAAGTAGGCGGGAGGCAGCTATGCTGGAAGTTTTATTAAGATCGGAGTAGCACCCTTCCTTAATAAGAGCCACAAAACAAGAAAATTTGGTGTTCTTGTCCTAAACCCCTGTTCCGTTTGGTCACGGCAGGAAACAGTGTTTCGACTCCCTTCCCTACGGGACGCTATGCGTAGCTTGCTTCCCCCGAAGGGTACGACTACCAAGAGGGGAGTTTTCCTCCAGCAAGAACTACACCAATTTTTACACCTGCTAAAATGCTGGCATTCGGTGCTGCCCACAAAATATGCCATACTTCGGTTTTGCGGTTCGGCTCACTATAAAGACGTTGAGCAATCTCGTCGTCGGGATGAAGGTGAATCGGTAGCCGACTCGAAGCACTAATGAACTTCTGTTCATATGGCGTACTAAGAATGTTCCTAATAACCTCGCGGCGTACAGGAATGCATTGTCTAGTATACCATCGCCTTGATACAAGCTTTTGCCTAATTCTTCACACATCTGTTATTTCATCAAACTCATTCTCGATTACGCCAATGGTGAGTCATAAGACTTTTTATGACTAAACAATACAAAGCACTTTGAATTTACTTTCACAAACACCTAACTATAGAAGTCTTTTTCATGCTGTGCTTATTGAAAAAACAGTTTAATTTAGATTCATGGTTAAACAACAAGTTCTGAACACAGCAAGCACAAAACCAAACAGCTAAGACTCTATTGAAAATAATAAATAATCTTTATTTTCATCAAACTCTAAGCCCCTAAATTCCAGTAAATCTTGATTTAAATAGAAGATTTACATCTGTGCAAACCATAACTTAATCTGAACGAACTTGACCGCATTACAATCAACATCTAAAGGACAAAAAAAATGGCACTTTTCAATCTTGGTACACTCGGTAGCACTCCTGTTGTTAAGAATAACTTTGATTTAACTACATCCGATCCCACAGATGTCTTTCAGTTCAAAATTACCAGTGGCAAAAATATCAACCTTTCTCTGACAGACATTAGCGCGGGTGATGATGCCGACATCAGGCTGTTTCGAGATGCGAACAATAACGGCGTACTAGACGACTTCGACCGAAAAGTTGGAATTGTTTCCAATCGCGGAAGCAACCAAGATGAGGCGATTAACTTTAAAACTAGCTCAGGTACTTTTTTTGCGGAAGTTTCTCGCTTTGCTCCAGGTAGTTCAGGAAATGTCAGTTACGATTTAGCCTTGTCTGCGACTGAACCTGCTGGAACTTTTCCGATTTCAGCTAGTTCTAGCAACCTTCTACCTAAAGAATTTGTACTTGGTCACTTGTCAGGTAATACCACTCGTACAGGTAACGTCAATAACACTAACGCTACTGATGTTTATAGCTTCTCTTTGGGATTTCGTGAGAGTGTCGACATCAGATTGGAAGGATTAAGCAGCGATGCTGATATCCGGGTGATTCGAGACTCTAACAACAATCGCATTGTTGACGCAGGTGAGGTAATTGGAAGCTCTACTAATGCAGGTATTACTTCAGAACTGATTTCCAACATTAACACTCCTGGTGACTACTTCTTGCAGGTAACTGAATTCACTGGCAACACTAACTATAATGTGTCTTTTAGCCAGTTCTCTGTCCCTGCTTAAGTTTAGGCATTAGCAGTGGTGAATAGTACTTGAACGCTTTGTACAGCAATGCTTTCAAGAGTATGCAAATGATGCAAGCGGCAGAGAATCATACCTGAACTTTGCCGCTTTTACTCCACACTCTAGACAAAAAATTACATCAGGCTTAACTAAAACTAATCTTGCTTTAAGCAAATAACTATTTACACCAAAAAAACAAAAAAATGACTAATTTCAATCTTGGTACTCTGTCTAGCACCCCTTCTCACTTTTCTTTTGAAACACCAGACCCTACTGATATCTATCAGTTCCAAATCAGCAGTACCAGAAACGTTAACTTGTCTCTTAACGAGATTAGTGCTGGTGATGATTCCGATCTGAGACTTTTTCGAGACGTTAACGGTAACGGTATATTAGACGCGACCGACCGAGCGAATGGATTGGTTGCAAGTTCACGCAATGGCAGCAACTTTGATGAATCAATTAATGTCAGAGCAAATGCAGGTACTTATTTTGCTGAAGTCTCTCGCTTTTCTGGTTCCGGCACTGTGACTTACGATTTAGACTGGTCTGCAACGACACCCAATTCAACACTCGATTTCAACAATCTTTTGCCCAAGGAATTTGAACTTGGTGACTTATCAGGTGATATCGCGCGTACTGGTTTTATCAGTGACAAAAATACCGCTGATGTTTACCATTTGTCTCTAGGAAGCTTTGAGGGTGTCAATATCACATTGAGCGGACTAAGCAATGATGCTGATATCCGACTAATTCGAGACTTTAATCGCAATGGCAGAGTTGAGGTAGGAGAGGAAATTGCCCGTTCTATTAAAAGCGGTATTACCTCAGATATTATTTCCAATATTAAGGATGCTGGTGATTACTTTCTACAGGTCGATCAATTCAAAGGTAGCACTAATTACACTTTGAGTTTTGACCATTTCACCACTTTCGATGCTTAAGTTTAAGCATCGAAAGTGGTGAATAGTACTTGAAAGTATTGTACGGCAATGCTTTCAAAGGTATGCAAATGATGCAAACGGCAGAGAGTTATACCTGAACTTTACCGCTTCATTGCATAAATTATAGCTGCACTCATCAAATATTTCAACAAAATTGACGCTAAAGATTTAATCATAAGAAACCTCTGGTAACTCAGAGGTTTTTTTGGATTAATTTTATACAACAATTTTTTAGTGTTACCAAGGTTTGCCAAAGCGATCGCCTGAGGCAAGCTTTCGCCTACTTCTTTACATATCCCTTATTCGATCAAACTCATTCTCAATTACGGCAACGGCGAATTATATGACTTTTTCTGACTAAATCATACAAAGTATTTGGAATCTATTTTAAAAAACACCTAACTATAGAAGTCTTTTTCATGCTGTGTTTCTTGAAGAAACAGTTTAATTTAGACTCATGGTTAAACAACAGGTTCTGAACGCGGCAAGCACAAAACCAAACAGCTAAGGCTCTCTTGAAAATAATAAATGTTCTTTATTTTCATCAAAATCTAAGCTTATAAAATCTAGTAAATGTCGATTTAAATCGGAATTTACATCTGTGCAAACCACAACTTAATCTGAATTTGACTAACACACAATCAATAATCTTAAGGAGAAAATATGAGTACTGTAAACCTTGGTTCATTAGCTAGCACCCCTCGTCCTTTGAATGGCTTCTTAAATGCAGTTGAACCCACAGATGTCTTTAGGTTCTCAATCGACAGTACTAAAAACATCAACTTGTCTCTTAACAACATTAGCACTGGTGATGATGCCGACCTGAGACTGTTTCGTGATGTTAATGCTAACGGTATATTAGACGCTACTGACAGAATAAATGGATTTATTGAAAGTTCCACTAAGTTAGGCAACATTGATGACGCGATTAACGTTAGAGCCAACGCAGGTACTTATTTTGCCGAAGTATCTCGCTTTGCTTCAGGTAGTTCGGGCGGTGTCAGTTACGATTTAGACTTGTCTGCGACTACATCCAATTCTACAGGCGGTTTCAGCAATCTTCTGCCGAAGGAATTTGTACTTGGTAATCTGTCAGGTGATGTCACCCGTTTTGGTAACGTCAGTAACAATAATACCGCAGATGTTTACAACTTCTCTTTGGGATTGTTTGAAGGTGTCAACATTCGCTTGACTGGAATCAGCGCCAATGCCGATGTTGACATCCGACTAATTCGAGACTTGGACGGCGATCGCATCGTTGACGTTGGTGAGGAAGTTGCGCGTTCTACTGGAGGTTTAGGTCAGGCAGAGTTAATTTCTAATATTAGACAATCTGGTGACTACTTCTTGCAAGTCAATCAATTCTCTAACAGTAGTGCCTACACTGTGACGTTCGATCACTTTACTACCCCCGAAGCTTAAGTTTAGGCATTGGCAGTGGTGAGTAATACTTGAAAGTTTTGTACGGCAATGCTTTCAAGGGTATGCAAATGATGCAAGCGGTACAAATCCATACCTGAATACCGCTTGCATTTCTAAATATATCTTTGCACAGCTCAAATATTTGCATAAATATTATGAATAAAACATTACAACTAGGCGATGTCTACAACGAGCGTAGCGGCAGCGCTATCTTACCGCCAGAAATTATTCCCTTTTTAGCAAGTTACAATCTAATTCCGCAATTGTTATCTCAGAGCATTATCGAATTAGCGATCGCACCAATCATCTGCACACAAACCGAAATATCTCATGCTCTAGAACAATTTTATCAGCAATGGGATTTGACTACCGAGCAAAAAATCCAAGATTGGTGCTTATGTTACGGTATGACTCAAGAACAATTAGAACTTTTTGCCACCCGGAAGCTGAGAGTAGAAAAGTTCAAGCAACAAACTTGGGGACATCAACTAGAATCTTATTTTCTCAAATACAAAAGACATTTCGACCGAGTCATTTATTCTTTAATTCGGACTAATAGTAGAGGAACTGCTAACGAGCTATTCTTCCGAATTACAGAAGGAGAACAATCATTTTCGGAACTAGCTCGTGAATATTCTCAAGGGACAGAAGCTGATACAAATGGCATCATCGGCCCAGTAGAACTTGGTACTATAACTCCCAATTTTGCTAAGTTACTTTGCACAAGTCAAGTAGGTATAGTTCAACCACCCGTACCCTTTGGAGACTCATGGATAATTATACGCGTGGAAAAGTTTATCAGTGCCCAGTTGGACGATTTTATGCGCCAACGATTGCTGCAAGAGAATTTTGAAGCTTGGTTTCAACAGCAACTAAGTCAACTATCACCAGAAGAAAAAGCCTGGATGGGAATCAACAGCAAACCAGCACAGCCTCAAGAAGCGAAAGCTGCTTAAAAATTATTAAAATCGCGTGCAAGAGATGATGACAAATACAACCGTTGATATTCAAGAATATATTGCTGAACTATTTCCTTTCAATTATCTGTCACCAAATGTTTTAGAAAATTTGCTCGACAAGGTGCAATTTTGTCGTTATCGCATCGGGCAGGTAATAGTAACCAGAGAAGCTATGCCCAATTGGATTAGCATTATCTACCAAGGGCAAGCGCGTTTATTAACCTGCAATTCCCAAGGACAAAATCCGGCGACACTGAAGTTACTCTCTCAAGGAGAGGTTTTGGGTTGGGTAAGTTATATGCGGGGTATTGCTTGTGAAACTGCGATCGCTTCTACTGAAGTTATCGCGATTAATCTACCTATTGCTGGTTTTCTAACTTTACTCAAGCAGGAAGAGGCTTTTGTCCACGCCTTGCAAAATGAGATTACTCTTTTAGAAGTGCATGAACTGCTTACCGAAGAACTCAGCCGTCGCGCAGATGGTAGCAGAAATTTAGTTAAATTTGCCCAAGCTGCAACTGAAGTTGCGATTATCCAAACAATTCCTGCACGCAAAGTCTTTCAGCAGCAGTTAGATTCAGAATTTTTGTGGTTAGTCAGCAGTAATTTTGATGCTGAGTTCCCTGTGGGGAGTCGCTTAGAGTTAGATGAACTC
The DNA here is from genome assembly GCF_034530895.1 of Nostoc sp. DedQUE08. Lineage (NCBI taxonomy): Bacteria > Bacillati > Cyanobacteriota > Cyanophyceae > Nostocales > Nostocaceae > Nostoc > Nostoc sp. DedQUE08. The sequence continues at coordinate 69,999 of NZ_JAVRCD010000037.1, read as the reverse complement.
AACCCCAAGCTGAAATTTAATACAAATATGCGTCTGGTGGGATTGCCCAAATCAATATTTAGAGAAAATCTCGCTTTTCCTACACCAAAAACACTCTTACCCGCCGAGATTCCCTACGCCTCAGAAATTACTGTCACAGAAGCACCAGCAGCTAAGGGTAAACAAAAGAAGTTTCCTTATATCAAAGGTAGAGGGCCGCTGGATGCAACACTAGCTTGCTTCCAAATGTTGAGCCAATACTTTAACATCTCCTGGCGTAGAGATACATTGCAACGGGTGTTGACAAAGCAGCACGAACAAAAAGGCGTTATATCTCTGCAATTTTGCGCTGCTGCTGCTGAGTTGATGGGGTTGACAACACAGATGGTAAAAGTTCCCGCTACCGCAGTCGGACGCTTGCAACTACCAGTGATGATTTCTTGGCAAGATAGTTTTGCAATTATTTACAAAAATAGCGATCGAGAGTTACTCATTGCCGTTCCAGAGATGGGACTACTGCGCTACAAATTACGAGACTTTGCAGAAAACTGGGGGGCTGAAGGAGAAGTCCTGCTACTGCAAACTACCAAAAATACTCCCAAGGCGCGGTTTAGTTTGAGTTGGTTTGTACCTTCGCTGCGGCGCTATCGCAAAGTATTAATTGAAGTACTAATCGCTTCCATTGTTATTCAACTGTTTGGGCTGGTAAATCCCCTCGCCACACAGGTGATTATTGACAAAGTATTGGTTGGTAACAGTCCTGATACCCTGGAAGTTTTTGGCATCTTTTTGCTAGTAGTAGCAGTCATCGAAGCAATACTCACCAGTATCCGCACTCATTTATTTACAGATACCACTAACCGAATTGACCTCGCCCTTGGTTCTGAGGTGATTAATCATCTGTTGCGTCTGCCATTATCTTACTTTGAACGCCGCCCTGTTGGGGAATTGGCAACGCGAATTCACGAGTTGGAAAATATTCGCTCTTTCTTAACTGGTACAGCTTTAACTGTGGTGATGGATGCTGTATTTTCAGTGGTCTACATTGTAGTAATGGCGATTTACAGCCCAGTGTTGACATTAGTTGCTTTGGCAACAGTACCGTTGTTTGGCTTGCTCAACTTGATGGTATCACCTGTGATGCGGCGACAATTGCAAGAAAAAGCAGAATGCAATGCCGAGACGCAATCTTACCTAGTGGAAGTGATGGGGGGAATGCAGACAGTCAAGGCGCAAAATTTAGAAATGCGATCGCGTTGGCAATGGCAAGAACGCTATGCTCGTTACATCAGCGCAGGTTTCAAAACAGTCTCTACCCAAACTACTGCCGGTTCTGTTAGCAGTTTTCTCAACAAGTTTTCCAGTATGTTAGTACTATGGGTGGGAGCTTTTCTCGTCCTCAATCAGCATCTAACCTTGGGACAACTCATCGCTTTTCGCATCTTGGCTGGTTATGTTACTAGTCCCTTGTTACGCCTAATGCAACTTTGGCAGAACTTCCAAGAAACCGCTTTATCTCTGCAACGCCTTGCTGATATTTTAGATACTCCCCAAGAAGTAGAAATCGGTAACTGTCAAAATATCCTAATGCCCAGCGTTCAAGGTAGCGTCCGCTTTGAAAATCTCAGCTTCAGTTTCTCGGAACACGGGCCATTGCAACTATGCAATATTAACTTAGATTTTCCGGCTGGCTCCTTTGTGGGAATTGTTGGTCAAAGCGGTTCCGGTAAAAGCACACTGCTAAAATTATTACCTCGACTTTACGAACCCAAATCCGGCAAAATCTTGATTGATGACTATGATATCAGCAAAGTAGAACTTTATTCTTTACGTCGTCAGATTGGTATGGTGTTACAAGATACCTTACTATTCGATGGCACAATCCGCGAAAACATTGCCTTGGGATATCCTGATGCTAGCGATGAAGAAATTATTACTGCCGCCAAAATAGCTTATGCCCACGACTTTATTATGTCTTTGCCCAGTGGCTATAACACCCGTGTGGGCGAGAGAGGTTCGGGACTGTCTGGAGGACAACGCCAACGAGTAGCGATCGCTCGTACTGTCCTGCAAAACCCGCAATTACTGATTCTTGATGAAGCTACCAGTGCCTTAGATTACAATGCCGAAGCCCAAGTTTGCCGTAACTTAGCGTCAGCTTTCCGAGAAAAAACAGTGTTTTTCATTACTCACCGCCTCAGCACAATTCGCAATGCCGATGTCATTCTCATGATGGATGGAGGTGCTGTGGTAGAACAGGGAACTCATGAAGAATTGATGGCGCTCAAAGGTTATTACTACTGTCTGTATCAGCAACAGGAAGCGAAAGTGTAGTCATTAGTCATTAGTCATTTGTCATTTGTCATTTGTCAGCAGTAAATACTATCGCTTCAACTTTAGATAATGAAATTTCAAGCTTAAAATTCGATACTTCAGCCTTTGAACTTGGAAGTTGCACCTTTTTACTGGAACGTTGAGCCTTTGAACTCGGAAGTTGCGCTTTTTTACTTGAACGTTGA
>NZ_JAVRCD010000037.1:0-67401 GCF_034530895.1 Nostoc sp. DedQUE08 | reverse complement strand
GCCTTTGAACTCGGAAGTTGCACCTTTTTGCTTGAACATTGAGCCTTTGAACTCGGAAGTTGCACCTTTTTGCTTGAACATTGAGCCTTTGAACTCGAAAGTTGCACCTTTTTACTTGAACGTTAAGCCTTTGAACTCGAAAGTTGCACCTTTTTGCTTGAACGTTGAGCTTCTGAACTCGGAATTTTAACCTTAGCACTTCTAACTCTTGTACAGACGCGATGAATCGCGTCTCTCAGCACTCCCCAATGCCCAATGCCCCATTCCCCATTCCCCATTCCCCAATGAATATTCAATATAAATTCGATCAACCAGTACTTTTACAACAAACACCTACTTGGTCAAGAGCGATCGCCTGGACTATTGTTGGAGTTAGTACCTTTGCAGTAATCTGGGCCTCAGTTTTCCAAATTGATGAATCAATTCATGCTACTGGCAAGCTAGAACCACAGGGTGCAGTCAAAGAAATTCAGGCTCCGGTTCATGGTGTTGTCAATCAGATTTTAGTCAAAGATGGTCAGCGAGTCAAAAAAGGTGAAACACTCGTTACCCTAGAAAAAACTTCTTCGGAGGCGGAGTTAAGTTCATTAAAACAAAGTCGGGCGGCTCAATTGCTGGCGAAACAGGCGCTAGAGCAAGAAAATGACTTCTATCGCCGCCAGATGCAAGGGAACATATCACTACAGGAAGTAGCACAGCAAACTGCTCTGTTGAAAATTAAACCAGAACTGGCCTTCTTGACCAAAAGCCGAGCCGCGATTATTGCCGAAAACCAGTTGTACCGCACACAATTAAATGGTGCGACTGCTGGAAATAGTCTCACAACAGAGCAACAGTTACGCTTGCGAAATCGCCAAATAGAATTAGAATCGCGTTTAGCCACAGCTAATTTAGAAACGGGACAGACGCAACAGCAATTTTTCCAAACTCAAGCGGAATTAACTAGCGCTAAAGAGTTGCTGATAATTAATCAACAAATTCTCCACAAGTTTGAACCTCTAGCGCAGCAGGGGGCGATTTCCCAGGTGCAATATTTGAAACAACAGCAGGATGTCAGCAGCAAACAAGCAGAAGTAATCCGATTGAATCGGGAACAGCAGCGATTACAATTAGCGATCGCACAGTCAAATCAAAAACTTCGCAATACTGCGGCTGTGTCTCAAGAAGATTTACTAGCCAAAATTACAGATAATGACAAAAACATTGCCGGAATTGACAGCCAATTAACCAAGGTAATTGTAGATAATCAGAAACGCCTCTATGAAATTAATAGTCAGATTGGAGAAATTAATAGTAAGTGGGTTCAGGCAGAACAAACTCTGAAATATCAGAAAATTACCGCACCTGTAGATGGTACTGTTTTTGAACTTAAAGCTAAAACAGCAGGATTTGTAGTTAATTCCAGCGAACCGCTTCTGAAACTTGTTCCTAGTGGTAACTTGGTTGCTAACGTCTACATCACCAATCGCGACATCGGCTTTGTCCAAGAAGGGCAACAAGTCGATGTGAGAATCGATTCCTTTCCCTTCCAAGAGTATGGTGATATCAAAGGCGAACTAGTTGAGATTGGCTCTGATGCCTTACCTCCAGACCAAGTTTATAATTTCTGGCGTTTTTCCGCAAAAGTCCGCTTACATGGGCAGAAGTTACTGATTAATCAGCGTCAAATTCCCTTGCAATCAGGGATGTCCATTAATGCTAATGTGAAATTACGTCAGCGCACCATTATGAGTATCTTCACTGATTTCTTAGTGCAAAAGACTGAAAGCTTAAAGTCTCTGCGCTAAATCAAAAGATTGGAAAACCTCTCCCCTAGAAGTCTAAATTTCCGCCCTCACCCCTAACCCCTTTCCCTCTGGGAAAGGGGAAGCGGTTGTAAGTTTTAGCTCATCTTTGAGAGAATGCAAATTATCAAAATGTTGCTGCACATTTTATAACCACTTGCGATCGCAGCTTATATCATGTCCGCATAATTAGTTATGCTAACCACAGTCATTACACCCCACCCCCAACCCCTCCCCGCTTGCGGGGAGGGGAGACAAGGCGTAGCTTTGGCGGGGTGGGGTTCTTCGGGTTTAATAAGCAATCAAGCGGACATGATATTAATTGCCATACATTTTTTAGGGTGACGAATACAATGGGGGCTGCTACCACCAGTAACGGAGGCAGCAGCCCAATAAGCAGCATTTTCACTCAGAGAAACGAGATTTGAAAAGGGTTTGGGCTTAAGTTGACACCAATGCCCTCAATCCTCACCCACTCTTAACCGTTAAGCACTTCCTCTTGATAGGTTTCAATTACACAGTCAGAAGTAGCATAGGCCACGCAGGTGAGGACGAATCCTGCGTCAATTTGCTCGTCATCTAAGAAGTTCCGATCGTCTTGGTTCACTGTACCTGACAGCTTCCCGGTGCAGGTAGAGCAAGAACCAGCGCTACAGGAAGAAGGCAAGTCCAGATCGTATTCCTCGTTAGCGATCTCTAAAGCTCATCTTCTTGATGGGTTAAGATTGTACAGTCAGAAGTAGCATAGGCAACACAGGTGAGGACAAATCCATCCTTAACTTGGTCGTCATCTAAAAAGTTCTGATCGTCTTGGTTAATCGTACCTGAAATCAACTTGCCGGTGCAGCTAGAGCAAGAACCAGCCCTACAAGAGTAGGGTATGTCTATGCCTTCGTCATCGACAGCGGCATCTAAGATGTACACATCATCTTCAACATCAATTGTTTTATCGCCTTCTGGGGTCTTTAATGTGACTTTATAAGTTGCCATGTAACAATCCCTAGTTCTAATAAACTCCATATTCGATACTACGAGTTTATGTGCTGCTAGTCTAGAGTTGATTGTAGTTGACTGTTCTAGATTCTCAAACGCTTAGTGGGGCTAGTTTACATATACCAGAAACTTGACAGGAAAATCACACAAGGAAAAATGCTGCGATCGCTTCAGCAAATCCCTCAAATGAACTATAATCTCTAGACACAATAGAGACATTCATACCCAACTTTTGGGCGTTAGCAGTGGTGTAAGGGCCGAAACATGCAATAACACAATGTTCATAATCGCTTTGTAACTTGACCATTGTCAAAAAGCTTTCTACTTCCGCCGTGCTACTAAAGGCAATTACATCAATCATTCCTTGACGTATCAGATTTAATTCCATACCGTAGATAGTTTTATCTAAACCCTGCGTAATATATGTGGGTACGCGAGTTACTTCTATGCCCAATTGTTGCAAATCCGTAATCAAATTGGGTACAACATCAGGTTCAGGCAAACCCACAACTTCTGGAGCCGGGATCAGCACTTTTTTCTCGTGAATTTGTGGAAGTTTCGCTAATTCAGCCACAATTCCGGCTGGGCTAGATTCTGTTGGGACTAAATCTACCTTGCCACAAAAAGACAATAAGCTTTCTACATCTTTTCCTAATGCACATAAGTGACATTTTTGTACTACAGATATAGGAATATTCAAATCATTTATCCGCTGAAAAAATGCTGTGATTCCGTTTCGACTTGTAAAGACAATCCAATCAAATTCGTTTATATCGGCTAAAACGGCATCTAACTGATTGTAGTTTGATAAATAGCAGGTTTCGATAGTAGGCATGAAAACAGGTAAACCACCTTTTTTGATGATTTGTTCGGATAACCTATAAGCATAATTTCTCGGTGCTGTTACTAAAATTCTCTTGCCATAGAGAGGTAAGTTTCTCGATGGAGTCAGCAGGTTGATTTGTTTTGATTGGCTGTGCATTTGTTTCTAAAAACAGAATTCAGGAGTCAGGATTCAGAATGAATTCTATACGACGGCTAAATTGAGCGCTCAGTCTAGCCGTCGTAAACTGAATAATATAGCGCAATACAAAAGATGTAGAGACGCGATTCATCGCGTCTTGAAAGACCAATTATCTACACCAATAACCGCAAGAATTCAGCAACGCTAAAAAGCTGATGTAAATCCTAGCCATTTTTCTAGGATGAATTACTCTCCATTTTTCCGATGTCATCTGTGTTGAGAAAACGGCACGATCTGAATATCTAAAAACGTTTGCCGAAAAATCTTATGTCTTCATTACTGGCTTTGTCGAACAGTTTAGCTGATACCGTAGAACAAGCTGGAAGTGCTGTGGTTGCAGTGAATGGCGGTACTCGTGTTTCCCCAAGTGGCATTCACTGGCGTAATGGCATCATTGTTACCTCTGATGAGTCACTCCAGCGCTATGACGATATCACCATTACCTTATCAAATGGTAGTACTGCACCAGTAACACTCGTCGGTCATGACTCTAGCACCGATATAGCTGTTTTTAAGCTAGAAAATGTAGAAATACCTGTGGCCAAAGTTGGCGATGCTAAAACGCTCAAAGTTGGTCATCTCGTGTTAGGACTGGCAAGAGGTGGCGAAGGTGATTTAAGGGCGGCGATGGGTGCAGTGAGTGTGGTTAGCGGTGCTTGGCGGAGTATGAATGGCGGGAATATTGACCAATTCATCCGCCCAGACATCACCCTTTACTCTGGTTTTGCAGGCGGCCCGCTCGTAGATGCTGCTGGTTTTGTTGTAGGCATGAATACATCGGGGCGGCGTGGTACTGCTCTGACAATTCCCACTGCTACAGTCGATCGCGTGGTTGATCAATTAGTAGCAAAAGGACGCATTTCTAAAGGATACTTGGGTGTAGGAATGCAACCTGTACGTTTACCAAAGAACCTGAAAACTGCTCTCAATTTAAGTTCGGCAACTGGGGTAATTGTTGTCAATGTTGAGGCTGCGGGGCCTGCTGACAATGCAGGTATACTGCTTGGCGATGTTTTGGTAACATTCGATGGCGTAACTGTGGGCGATACAGGTGATGTGTTGGCGCTGCTCAATAGTAGCGATCGCATTGGTAAAGCTGTCAACGTCCAAGTTGTCCGGGGTGGAGTGTTAATTGAGTTAGCGATCGCAGTTGGCGAACGACCTTTGTAATTCGTAATTCGTAATTCGTAATTCGTAATTCGTAATTTGGAATTTGGAATTTGGAATTTGGAACTCGGAACTTGCACCTTTTTACTCGAACGTTGAGCCTCTGAACTCGGAACTTGCACCTTTTTGCTCGAACGTTGAGCCTCTGAACTCGGAACTTGCACCTTTTTGCTCGGACGTTGAGCCTCTGAACTCGGAACTTGCACCTTTTTGCTCGAACGTTGAGCCTCTGAACTCGGAACTTGCACCTTTTTGCTCGAATCGTCATTAGTCATTAGTCATTTGTCATTTGTGTTTCTAAGGACAAAGGACAAATGACAAAAGACATCACTAGATTCTACTTTCACACGCTTAAAAACTGTATAACATGGCAAACACAACATTAACTAACATCGCTGCTGAATTGACAGAGGTAGCTGCTAAACTACGCCTACGCACTGTCAAAGTAAAAAGCGGCTCTCTGGGAGTCGGTTCTGGTGTAATTTGGCAACCTGACGGACTAATTATCACTAATGCCCATGTAGCAACTAGCAACCGCGCAACTGTGGAATTGGCAGACGGAAGGGTATTTGATGCGGTGCGTACCCAATTCGATCCACAGCAGGATTTAGCAGCTCTGAAAATTGTTGCCACTGATTTAACTGCTGCAACTATCGGCAATTCTGAAGCGCTACGAGTGGGTGAATTGGTCTTAGCGGTGGGTAATCCCTTTGCTGACAGTGGCGCTGTGACAACTGGAATTATCTATACAAATAATCCACGAGCAGTTATGGCCGATTTGCGGCTCTATCCTGGTAATTCTGGGGGACCACTTGCCGATTGTCAAGGTCTTGTCGTGGGAATTAATACGATGATTGTTAATGGTTTGGCTGTGGCAGTTCCCAGCAACACCGTTGAGCGTTTTTTACAGGGAAATAGTCGTCCGCAGCTGGGAGTTACACTGCAACCTGTGCTTTTAAGTAGGCGTAGCTTGGGTTTCTTGGTGTTGTCAATTCTACCTAACAGTGCGGCGGAAACTGCTGGTGTGCAAATCGGCGATGTTTTAATTGGAGTTTCGGGGCGATTATTCACTAGCATGAATGACTTAACCAAATATCTCCATGAAAGTAAAGGATCTGTGCCGCTACAACTCCTACGCGGTAGACAGCAATTCGTGATTTATGTTGCCGTGCAGTCCGATCAAACTGCTGTGGAGGCGACATGATCCGGGTGATGGTGGTTGCTACTTCCCCTGTGGTGCGAGCAGGGTTATCAGCTGTGGTGACTACCAATCCTCGGTTGACAGTTGTGGGGAGTGCATCCGATTTGGATGTATTGGCGAGTGAAGTTGGGCAATTACAGCCGGATGTGGTGCTGGTAGATTTGAGCGGTAATTTTCAACAATCGGTATGGGAAAAATTGCTGGTTATTCAAGAACAGCAATATCCATTAGGAATAATCGTCATTGTTGAAGAACTCGACAGCATTGATTTAGAAACAGCGTTACGTTCTGGTATCCGCGGAATATTGCCTAATACTAGTACAGAGTCAGAAATTGTCGCGGCTGTAGAAGCGATCGCTTTTGGTTTGCTGGTGCTGCACCCAAATGCTGTAGAATTACTGTCTATCCGCGAAAAAGTAGTAACGAATCCCGTACAAACCTTGACACCACGGGAGATAGAGGTTTTAGGAATGCTTGGATCGGGGTTGGGAAATAAAGCGATCGCAAAACGTTTGCATATTTCTGAGCATACCGTCAAATTTCATCTCTCATCCATTTTTCAAAAGCTCAGTGTCTCCAGCCGCACTGAAGCTGTTGCTGTGGGTGTACGACTGGGTTTGATTATGCTTTGATGTTTAGTCATTAATATGAGATCGCGATCGATAGACTTCTTGTATGAATAAAAAGCCCTCACCCTAAATCCCTCTCCCAAACTTGGGAGAGGGACTTTGAAATTGGCTCCCCTTCTCCCAATATTGGGAGAAGGGGTTGGGGGATGTAGCAAGATCCCGTAGGGTGGGCGAATTTTGCATTTGTGCAAGAGGTCTAATACAGAATTCAGAAGTCAGAATTCAGTTAGGTATTCTGACCCAAAAGCAGATAGCGCAGCGTCTATACAGTTCAGAATGAGCAACAAAACCCAGATGTAGAGACGCGATTTATCGCGTCTTTTAAAACCAATTATCTACACCAATAACCTTTAACCCAAGCTTATATTTCCAAATGTTGAGCTTTATTTAGCCTTAGAGAAATTTTGGGCTGGCTGGGAATGCTAAAGAAAGCACTTGATTGTCCTTTTATTTGACAGTTGTGGATAAAGTTCATTAGCATCATGCCCAGTTCATCGTACTACTTAGGCTTAGAAAAATGATACCTGTCCTTCCCGGTTACAACTTTATTGAAGCTCTGCATGAAGGTGTGAATACCGTTATTTATCGCGCTTCCAAGCAGTCAGATCGAAGTCTTGCGATCGTTAAAGCCCTGAAAGCCGAGTATCCCAGCCTCGAAGAACTAACCCGACTCAGACATGAATATAAAATATCGCAAATATTAGTAGATATAGAAGGAATTGTCAAGTCCCTAGCTTTAGAAAATCATCATAACGGTTTAGCCCTAATTTTGGCAGACTTTGGTGCAGAATCTCTGAAAAAGTATATTAGCGATCGCCAGTTATCATTAACCGAATTTCTCACAATAGCCATTCAGCTAGCATCCACTCTCACTCAACTGCATCAAGCCAAGATTATTCATAAAGATATAAAACCTGACAATATCGTTATTAACGCAGAAACCGGACAAGTTAAAATTATCGACTTCAGTATTGCATCGTGTTTAGAAAAAGAAAATCAAAGCATCAGCAATCCCAATTTATTAGAAGGCACTCTCGCCTATATGTCACCGGAGCAAACCGGACGAATGAATCGGTCAATTGATTACCGTACCGACTTCTATTCTTTAGGCGTTACTTTTTATGAAATGCTGACAGGTGCGCTGCCATTTAATGCCGCTGACTCTCTGGAATTTGTTCATTGCCATATTGCCAAAACACCAATAGCGCCTCAAGAGTTCAATCCCCAAATTCCCTCGGCGGTTTCTGACATTGTCATGAAATTATTAGCTAAAACTGCTGAAGATAGATATCAAAGTTCTCTCGGACTAAAAGCCGATTTAGAAACCTGTCTGACTCAGTTACAGACGGATGGCGAGATTTCCCACTTTATTGTCGGTCAATTAGATTCATACAGCCAATTTTCCATTCCGCAAAAACTCTACGGACGGGAAATAGAAGTTGCTACTTTGTTAGAAGCATTCGATCGCGTCAGTTCTGGTACTACGGAAATGATGCTAGTTTCTGGTTACTCAGGCATCGGTAAATCGTGCTTAGTTTCTGAAGTTCACAAACCGATTGTGCGCCAGCGAGGTTATTTTATCTCCGGTAAATTTGACCAGTTCAAGCGGAATATTCCATTTGCTTCTCTAATTCAAGCATTCCAAGATTTGATGCGGCAATTGCTAACAGAAACAGATGAGCAAATCGCTGTTTGGAAATCAAAACTAATAGATGCCCTCGGCTCCAACGCTCAAGTGATTATAGACGTTATTCCCGAATTAGAACGGATTATTGGCCCGCAGCTAGCAGTTCCTCAATTAGGGTCGTCAGAATCACAAAACCGATTTAATCGGGTGTTTCAACAATTCATTCATGTATTTAGTCAACCCGAACACCCACTAGTTTTGTTTCTGGATGACTTACAGTGGGCGGATTCAGCTTCCCTTAAGCTTATCCAGTTAATTATGACCGACCCAGATAGCCAATATCTATTGCTAATTGGTGCATATCGAGATAACGAAGTAAGCGCCACTCATCCCTTAATTCAGACCTTGGAGGAGATTCAACAGACTGGTGCGATCGTAAATAACATTATCCTCCAGCTTTTGGATATCGCTCACGTCAATCAGTTAGTAGTCGATACTCTTCGTAGCGAACTTTTAAAAGTAAAGCCGTTAGCTGAGTTAGTTTTTACAAAAACCCAAGGCAACCCCTTTTTCTTAACTCAGTTACTCAAATCTCTTTATCAGGACAACTTATTATACTTTGACTTTGAACGCGGTTTTTGGCAATGGAATATTGAGTTTATTCAGGGAGTTAATATAACTGATAATGTCGTTGAATTGATGGTTAGCCAAATTCAAAAGCTATCTGAAAAAACACAGAATGTGTTAAAGTTTGCCGCCTGCATTGGAGACAAGTTTACTTTAGATATATTGGCGATTATTAATAAAACATCTCAGTCAAAAACAGCAGCAGATTTGTGGGAAGCTCTGCAATCAGGTTTGGTTCTACCCCTCAATAATTCCTACAAAACACCGCTTGTTTTTGACTCAGAACAAATGGAGACTGAGAATAGGCGATCGCACATTAACCAGCCCTCATCACCCATTACCTATAAGTTCTTACACGACCGGGTACAGCAAGCGTCTTATTCTCTTATTCCAGATGATCAGAAAAAACAGACTCACCTAAAAATTGGTGAATTGCTACTAATACATACCTCGGAAAGGGACATTGAAGAAAACATTTTTGAAATTGTCAACCAACTGAATGTTGGTGCTGAATTCATCGCCCAACAGCCTCAAAAAGATAGACTGGCTCAACTCAATCTTATAGCTGGACAGAAAGCAAAAGCAGCAACAGCGTATGAATCATCTGTTAAATATTTAAATGTAGGTTTGGAATTACTTGCAGCAGATAGTTGGCATTGTCAGTATGACATGACACTCAACCTCTATGTAGAAACAGCAGCAGTAGAATTCCTCAACACTAATTTCGAGCGAGCAGAAATACTTTCCAATGTAGTTTTGGCACAGGCAAAAACCCTGCTCGATCGAGTCCAGGTGTATGAGACAAAAATGCAGTTTTATATTGCTAAAAACCAAATGCAAGCCGCATTAAATACCGGACTGCAAGTGCTGAAAATGCTAGGTTTACCTTTAGCAGCTAAATCCCCAACAAGACTGACTAGATTGAATTTAGGAGGGAAACGCATTGAAGATTTAATAGAATTACCAGAAATGACTGATGTTTATAAATTAGCTGCATTGCGAATTTTGATAAATTTGATTCCTCCGGTTTATATTGTAGCTCCCGAACTTTATCCACAGGTCGTTTTTAAAATGACCAATCTCTGTCTCAAAGATGGAAACTCTCCTCTGTCAGCTTATGCGTATGTACTTTATGGAATGTTCTTATGTGGCGCTTTTGAAGACATGGATTCTGGTTATCAATTCGGTCAGCTAGGCTTAAAGCTGTTAAATCAATTCAATGCTAAGGAAATGACAGCGAAAATCTATGAAACATTTAATTATTTTATCAGGCATTGGAAAGAACCAGGTATTAATACTATAGAACCGTTAATTGAGGGTGTCCAAAGAGGGCTAGAAACAGGAGATTTAGAATATGCTTCTTATTCGGCTTGTTTTTATTGTACGCATTTGTTTTTTATCGGCGAAAATCTAGAAATTGCTCTCCAAAAACAGGCGCATTATATTGCTTTAATGCAAAGAACCAAACAAGAGTTTCAAATTATTTATGCTCAGATAGTCCGACAAACAAGTTTAAATTTAACTAGAAAAACTGCGGAACCATATCGATTAATTGGCGAAAGTTTTGATGAAAATAAAATGTTGCCAATTCTGATAAATAGCAATAATTATATGGCTATTTATCCTATCTATGTTTCTAAACTGCTTCTGGGTTATTTATTTAAAAATTACGATCGCGCTGCTGAGAATGCCTTGCTGGCAGAAAAATACGAACAAGGTGGACAAGGATTGATGTACAAAGCCGAATACAAGTTTTACTCTTCTCTGACTCTCCTAGCTTTGTATCCCAGTGCATCACAAAGCGCTCGCCAACAATATTTCAGCCAAGTGATAGCGCAGCAGAAAAAAATGAAGCAATGGGCGTTGCATTCTCCTGCGAACTATCAGCATAAGTACGATTTAGTAGAAGCAGAAAAAGCGCGAGTATTGAAGCAAGATGCCAAAGCGATCGCGTTTTACGACCGAGCCATAACTGGAGCTAGAGAACATGGATATATTCAAGAAGAAGCCCTAGCCTCGGAACTAGCAGCAGAGTTCTATTTTGCTTGTGGCAGAGAGAAAGTTGCTAATACCTATCTCAACGATGCCTACTATGGATATGGTTGCTGGGGAGCGAAGGCAAAAGTCAAAGACTTGGAGAAAAGATATCCTCAACTATTTCGCATATCAAAGCGAGAAAGCGTCAGTACGAATGTGACTCAGATAATTAACTCTACGGGTGAAAATGCCTCAGACTCCCTGGATTTAGCCACAGTTATGAAAGCATCTCAAGCTCTTTCTGGAGAAATAGTTTTAGGCAAGTTGCTCGCTAAATTAATGACAATTGTGCTAGAGAATGCTGGCGCTCAAACAGGCTACTTAATTTTAGAAAAATCAGGAGACTTGCTAATAGAAGCATCAGGAACAGTAGATAAAGTCGATGTAACTGTATTACAAGGAATCTCAGTATCAACCAGTCAGCAACTACCAATTTCACTGATTAACTATGTAGCCCGAACTAAAGAAAATATTGTCCTCAATAATGCAACTCGTGAAGGAACATTTACCACAGATACGTACATCGTCAACCATAAACCTAAATCGGTTTTATGTACACCGCTCATCCATCAAGGCAAACTCAGTGGCATTCTTTATTTAGAAAATAATCTCACCATTGGCGCATTTACATCAGATCGCTTAGAAGTATTACAACTGTTATCTTCTCAAGCGGCGATTTCCATTGAAAATGCTCGTCTTTATAAAGACTTAAAATTAGCCAACACTAACTTAGAAGCCAAAGTACAAGAGCGAACTTTAGAATTACAGGAAAAAAATGTGCATCTGCAAAAAGCAGAAGAAATCGCCCAATCAGCCAACCGTGCTAAAAGTGATTTTCTTGCTAACATGAGCCATGAACTGAGAACACCGCTTAATGGCATTTTGGGTTATGCCCAAATTCTCAAGCGTGAAAAAAGTTTAACTAACTCACAAAAAGATGGTGTGAATATTATTCATCAGTGTGGCGACCATCTTTTGAACCTGATCAATGACATTTTAGACCTCTCTAAAATTGAAGCTAGAAAAATGGAACTCCATCTAACGGATTTTCATTTTCCAGAATTTCTCGAAGGCATTGCCGAAATCTGCCGTATCCGTGCCGAACAAAAAGGTATTTGCTTAATTTTTGAACAGATTACTCAACTTCCTATAGGTGTTAAAGCTGATGAAAAACGGTTGCGGCAAGCTTTGATTAACTTACTGGGTAATGCCGTTAAGTTTACTGAAACTGGAGGCGTGGCTTTCAAAGTCGGCTATCAGGAAGGTAGAATTCGGTTTCAGGTGGAAGATACAGGAATTGGCATGGCACCAGAGCAATTAGAAGAGATATTTTTGCCATTCCAGCAGGTAGGAGATGGCGATCGCAAAGCAGAAGGAACGGGATTGGGACTGGCAATTACCCGCCAATTAGTTCAGATGATGGGTGGCGAAATCCAGGTGAAGAGTACTTTAGGAAAAGGAAGCGTTTTCTTCTTTGATTTAGATTTAACTGAAGTTTCTCAATACGCTGATGTTGTCAAGAAAGAGCAACGAAATATCCAAAGTTTTAAAGGCTATAAGCGGAAAGTTATTGTAGCAGATGACAGAGCAGAAAATCGTGCAATCTTGGTTAAGATGCTATCGCCTTTAGGATTTGAAATTGTGGAAGCGGCAGATGGTCATGATTGTCTCAATAAGGCATTTGAATTGAATCCAGATTGTATTTTAATGGATTTGTTGATGCCTCAAATGAATGGCTTTGAAACTACCCGTCGCATTCGGCGATCGCCTGAACTAAAGAATGCGATCGTGATTGGCACTTCTGCCAGTGTTTTTGATTTCGATCTCAACAAAAGTAAGGAGGCAGGTTGCAATGATTTTCTACCTAAGCCCATCCGCATAACAGAGCTTTTAGAAAAGTTGCAGTATCACTTAAAACTGGAATGGATTTATGAAGATGGTGAAAAAGTATCTACAGAGAATAAACAAGAAAATTTTCAGCAATCATTGGTAGCTCCCTCCGCAGACGAAATTGCAATTCTGTTGAATTTAGCAATGAAAGGCGATCTCAAAGGTATTGTACAACAAGTCGAGCGATTGGAAGAATTGGATGTTAAATATGCACCTTTTTCTTTAGAATTGCGTCAATTAGCTAAAGGTTTTCAAGTTAAAAAAATCCGTGAAGTTTTAAAAAATATAGGAGTAAATTAATGAGTCTTTCCAACATCGAAAATGGCATTATCTTAATCGTTGATGACAACCCGACAAATTTAGGAGTGTTATTCGATTTCTTGGCTGATTCTGGCTTCCAAGTTTTAGTAGCGCAGGATGGCGAGGATGCAATTGAACAGGTCGAATATGCTCTCCCCGATCTAATTTTGTTAGATGTACTCATGCCTGGTATGGATGGGTTTGAAACTTGCCAGCATTTGAAAGCTCAAGAATCAACTAAAGACATCCCCGTAATTTTTATGACGGCGCTTTCTGAGACAGTGGATAAGGTCAGAGGTTTGAATCTTGGGGCGGTTGATTATATCACTAAGCCACTTCAGCATGAAGAGGTTTTAGCCCGTGTCAAAATCCATTTAAGCATCCGAAACCTGACTAAGAAATTGCAAGAACAAAATGTGCATCTGGCACAAGAGATTCAAGAACGAACTAAGGCAGAGAACGCCCTCTTAAAACTGACATCTGAGTTAGAAGAACGCGTGGAAGAAAGGACGGCTGCACTTTTTAAATCTAATCAGCTGCTGCAACAGGAAATCCAAGAGCGAATTTGTACAGAACAAGCATTGCAAGAATCAGAAGCACGCTATCGAGAACAAGCCAATCGACTAGAACTTGCCTTTCGCCAACTTCAAGAAACTCAAAGCCAACTGGTTCATAGTGAAAAAATGTCCAGTCTGGGACAATTGGTGGCGGGTGTCGCCCATGAAATTAACAATCCCGTCAACTTCATCTATGGGAATCTGACTCACGCCTATGAATATACCCAAGGCTTGCTCGACCTCTTGAACCTCTATGCTAAGTACACTCCCTCACCGCTACCTGAAATTCAGAAGCTAACTGAAGCGATAGATTTAGAATTTCTGAGTGAAGACCTGCCTAA
This sequence comes from Nostoc sp. DedQUE08, assembly GCF_034530895.1. Taxonomy (NCBI): domain Bacteria; kingdom Bacillati; phylum Cyanobacteriota; class Cyanophyceae; order Nostocales; family Nostocaceae; genus Nostoc; species Nostoc sp. DedQUE08. The sequence continues at coordinate 53,224 of NZ_JAVRCD010000037.1, read as the reverse complement.
ATTGCTGAGTTCGATGAAGGTTGGGGCTGACCGCATCCGTGAAATTATTCAGTCCTTACGGATTTTTTCTCGCGTGGATGAAGCCCAAATGAAGTCAGTGGATATTCATGCTGGGCTAGATAGCACACTGCTGATTTTGCACAATCGCTTTAAAGGCAGCTCTAACCAACTAGGGATTCAACTTGTTAAAGAGTATGGCGACCTACCGCTTGTGGAGTGTTATGCAGGACAACTCAATCAAGTGTTTATGAATCTATTGGCGAATGCAATTGATGCTTTGGAGGAGTATGATAAAGAGCGATCGCCCCAGGAAATTTACTTTTGCCGCAGCACAATTCGGATTCGCACCGAAGTAACTGACGATAATTTTGTGACTATTAGGATTGGCGATACTGGCCCCGGTATGACAGAGGAAGTACGCGATCGCCTATTTGACCCTTTCTTTACAACAAAACCCGTAGGTAGAGGAACGGGTTTAGGCTTGTCGATTAGCCAGGAAATTGTTGTGTCCAAACATGGTGGTCAAATAACCTGTATTTCAGCACCCGGTCAGGGAACAGAGTTTATGATTAAAATTCCGATGCGATCGCACCCTTTAGAATTGACTTTGGCTGCACCTTCCTATTTTGGCTAAACCAAAAACTTTTGAAGACGCTGATATGAACATTTTAATGCTATCTTCCACCTTTCCTTACCCAGCAACGCGTGGAGGAACCCAAGTTAGGACATTTAATTTACTCAAGTACTTGAGTCAACGTCATACTGTCACCCTCGTGACTCAACGTGAGGGTGATGTTACAGACGCAGAAGTAGCAGGATTACGCGATTGTGTGGATCGTCTAGCTATTTTTGAACGCCCGCCAGATTCTCAAACCACCGGAATATTGCAGAAAATACAGCGATTTGGCAGATTTTTGCAGCAGGGAACACCGCCAAGCGTACTTAACCGCTACTCAGTTGAGATGCAAACATGGGTTAATAACTGGGTGGAAGCGGGAAAATGTGATGTAATTACTTGCGAACATAGCGTTAATGAAATTTATGTGCAGCCACATTTTCAAAAACAGCTAAAAACCATTGTTAATGTTCATAGTTCCGTTTACGCTACCTGTCAGAACCAATTAGCAACAGGTATTTCGGAAAATTCACTCAGAGACAAAATTAATCTCCCACTTTTGCGGCGTTATGAGCAAAACTACTGCGCTAAATTTTCGGCAATTGTGGCGACAACACAAGAAGATAAAATTCAACTACAAGAATTTAACCCCAATAGCGAAATTACAGTTATTCCAAATGGCGTAGATTTAGTTTCTTTCCCCAAGCGTACCACCGATCCCGGAGGACATCGCCTAATTTTTATTGGTGCAATGGATAATTTAGCAAATATTGATGCTGTCTGCTTTTTCAGCAATGAAGTTTTGCCAGAAATCCAAAAATTTTATCCCGATACAACTTTTGATATTGTCGGTTCTCACCCAGTGGCAGAAGTTTTAGCACTTGATAAAAAACCAGGAATTAATGTGCTGGGGCGTGTACCTTCGATGGCAGAATATTTACATCAAGCCACCATCTGCGTTGTACCGATGCGGACTGGGTTTGGTATTAAAAATAAAACTTTAGAAGCAATGGCAGCTGGTATACCTGTAGTAGCCAGCGATCGCGGCTTAGAGGGATTAACTGTAGATGCTGCTAGTCATCCATTACGGGCATTACGAGCCAATAAACCCGCAGAGTACGTCACCGCTATTAGTCAACTATTCGATCGTCCACATCTGCGTTCAGAGTTGTCTCACAACGGCAGACAACTGGTAGAAACAGAATTCACTTGGGATATTGCTGGTAAAAGCTATGAACAAGTTTGTCTTGCCAGAAGTAATACTAATCCGTAATTTGTAATGACCGAACAATTTTAGATTTTAGATTTTAGATTTTGGATTAAAATGAAAAGCCGCAACTTGGGTTAATAACTACCTACCCTCGACTAAGACTTTCGTCATAACTCTATATCAGCTATCGCACCACAGTAACTGGTGTTCCCATATTAACCTGATAGAATAATTCTCTAACATCGTTGTTGTACATCCGAATACAACCGTGTGAGGCAGCCTTACCTACCGAATCAGGATTAGGGGTACCGTGAAAGCCAACCCAGTTTTTACCGTTTGTCCAAAATCCAATCCAGTATTTGCCAAGTGGGTTTTCAGGATCTCCTCCTGGGATGGCTTTACCTGTAAAAGGGTTTATCCAAGTAGGGTTTTCTAACATTGTACGCACTCGGAAATTACCAATTGGGGTTTCCCAGTCTTGGCGACCTACTGCTATGGGATAACTTTTAATTCGGTTTTTTCCTCGATAAAGGGTTACTCGACGGTTGCGAAGGCTGATCTCTAGGTGAAGAGGTTGAATAATTAAATTATTATTAATATTAGCCGTTTGAGAGACTAAATTGTTGGTTGAAGTATGAGAAGGAACTCTTAGTTCAGAAGCTAACGACATAGCCGGATTAAAATTTAATCCAGATGCACAAATAAAAATAACTAATTTATCTAATTGCTTGAGCATTTTCAAATTTTAAATTCTGTCTATCAAAATTTTAGTACCAAATTAATTATCAATTGTTTAATTTTTGAGATTGTTATACTCTGTAGTTATGTGAGAAATCATTCTGATGAACAGAATAGTCTAGCATTAGATATGTAATTTTGTGAGGAAGGGAAAACAAAATTGTCAAAAGTAGTTGCAGTAGAAATCGAATCAATTGACAGGGCATTTCATCTTTTCTACTGCATTTACTGTTGATAACAGTCATGATTTGAAATCATCTAAGTAGAGGAAGCAAGCTTAACAAGCTCTCTAGCCTGTATTGTATAAGGCTAAGAAATTACCAGAGCGCTCTGACACCTCCACCAGTGTTTTGTCCACCTGTGGTGTTGTTACCTCCTGTATTGTTCTGCGTTCCACTAGTGCCATTATTCGGATACTGCTGCGTTCCGGTAGTACCATTATTTGTTCCACTAGTGCCATTATTTGGATACTGCTGTGTTCCAGTACCATTATTTATTCCACTAGTGCCATTATTTGGATACTGCTGTGTCCCACTAGTACCAGTTCCACTACCACTAGTGCCATTATTTGGATACTGCTGTGTTCCAGTACCATTATTTATTCCACTAGTGCCATTATTTGGATACTGCTGTGTCCCACTAGTACCAGTTCCACTACCACTAGTGCCATTATTTGGATACTGCTGCGTTCCAGTGGTAGAATCACCTCCTGTAGATTGCCCTGCTTGAGAGTACAATCTATTACCTATGGGGGCTTGACTAGTCTCCAAATTTCTAGAGATGGGTTGGGGCAGAGCGTATACTGGAAGACTTATTAAAGCACCAGTACTAGCAACTCCCACGAGGCTAGCAAGCATTTTGAGCAAATTTTTACTGTGGTTTAAGTTCATTGGTATCTCCTGAGCCTGAGTTTGAAGTTAAATGGTTCTTATGCTACTGCTACTAAGCAATTTGTTGAAATATAGAAGAAGTTTTTCTATTTCTCAACTCCAAGCAAGGATCTAAATCAAAAGTATTGAGCCGATAAGTTGTTATTTAATTAACTAAGTTAGCTGAATTGATTTTCTTAACCTTCTGCCTAAAGTATGGTCTGATATTAAATTAATTTGTGATGTTCTAGACAGTATTTGTTTAGTTAATTATTAATTAATCTCTTTCTTTAGATATATGTTTAATGTACTAGTTTGCTTACTAAAAAATAATATTTTAAATTTCATATAGCTTTTCCTAATCTAGCGAGTCTTAACCTCACTCCTAACCTCTCTCTTTGGTAAAGCTATCTATTACCCGAATCGTGAGTTTTTATTTTTACTAAAGAGTTATATATTTTAAAATAAGCTAATTAATATTTTCCGAAAAAATCGGATTTGTTTTGTTTATAATCTCATCAATTTTGACAGTTATCGAAAAAGGCAGAGGGCAGAATGAATAGTGTCTTCTGCTCTCTGCCTCATGCCTTCTTCAATTAGATAACTTGAGAATCCTTTTTATTTTTTATTAGTAAATAAAATGCGTTTGCCCTGCCACTAACTCTAGATAAATTGTTATTGTTGTTTATTGTCTTTTTGAAACAAATGTGCGGAGACGTTGTAATACAACGCCTCTACATCAGCCGTGCAAATTATCTTATCTAAATCGTATTGGTTTTTAGTTAGCTGGTGAATAAACACGTCAATTATTTTCAAATCTAGTCGAACAACCTAACACAAGTAATTTCTTCTGCTTACGCTTCTTCTTATTTTTGAGAGTAATCAAATAATTATCAACGTAGCGAAAAGCAGCTGCACCGTCGTAATCAGCAATGGCTATAGCTTGCAAGAAAACCTTTGAGGGAATTTCAAACCCTAAATATTTTTCTGTTAAGATTAATAAATCTTCATCTGTGGCAGGAAAGGTAGTTTCTTCTGTATCTTCAGAATCAGAAAATATATCATCAATTAATGCTTTATACACTTTGTACCTCCCCAAAAGCATAAGATGCAAAGCCTGTAATGAAATTTAGCTGCTGATCGCGAGTTTGTAAGTTAACTGGGAGTTCAGTACCAGCACATCCGATTTCCCGTAAAATTTCCAAACAATAAGCACCGAGTTGAGTGTATGGAGCTTGCTCTAATTCTTGAGCTACTTCTAGAGCCATCTCCAGATTGACTTGGATAACCGTCTTTACAGGGTTGGTCATAAATCCGCCCTCATAAACTGGATGCTCTAAGTTTTGATCGCAAACACAAATAGCGTAACGGTGTTTTTGCGGAATTTATGAAGAGGTAAAATTAAAGTATCAGCGCATTTGCGGTAATGTACCCAAAATTATGCAAACCAGACCCAGAGTAGGCAATTTCCATCTAAGTGCGATCGCCTGCCATAATACGTATAAATATCTACAATTAGTTCCAGATTATTGCCAATATACTTACTTTTTGTGGGGTAAGCCACAAAACCCACCCCACAATATTGGATAATTTATTTGTTATAAATCCCTGATATCTAGTCTTGCACAGTAGTTTAACAAGAAAGGCATCTGAGCTTCATCAGAAAGATGAGCGCGAACTTCAAAAGACAAGTCTGCTGGACTGTTGCACTGTCCAGAACAAGAACGATCCAGAGTTTTCTCAATCGTGTTAATTTCTTCGCCACCAGCACTTTCGAGCAGCAATTGAAATTCGCCAGTGCGATCGCTCGGAACTTCTGCCATCACGAAAAATTCGCCAGCTTGTAAGCGAGTTTGGTAGATAGCCGCTTTATCTTCTGGCATTCCCAAAGTAGTCAGAACCGATACTAGACCGGCACCAGCACTACCTGCGATCGCTCCACTAGCAGCCCCCAAGAGCACTGCACTAGACAGATTCCCAGCATACATAAATGAACCAGCCGCCTAGGCGGAATTTCCGACTTGAGCGGACTGGCGTTAAGTGGGATTGGCGCATGAACCAATTTTCAATTCCCAAATTGGCAAGGTGAATGAGTAGATCCAGGCAGATTAATTCTTTCACATCAATTGAGGGAGGAATCGCTCCTCCCTCAATTGATTTCACATACAGCCTTCCTGAACTCAGATGTTATGAGCTATACACCTACGGGAGTCTTAGCCCCTGCTGCTGGCTGTCTGCCATCTGCATCTAGTGCCTCGCCTTCAATAAATGAACGCAGCATCCAAGCTATTTCTTCATGCTGTTCGAGTAGTCCAGTCAAAAAGTCAGCAGTTCCTTGATCGTGGAAGTTTTCACTAGACTGATCTACATGGTCTCTCAAATTACGAATAACCTGTTCGTGATCGTCCACTAAATTAGCTACCATCCCTGTTGCTGTGGGCACATTACCACCATGTTCCTTGAGGGTAGCAAGATTGAGAAATCCTTCCAATGTACCAACTGGATAACCGCCCAAAGCGCGAACCCGCTCTGCCAAAGCATCAATATTTAGAGTCAGCGTTTGGTAGTGTTCTTCCCAAAGCTGGTGCAAAGAGCGGAACTGAGGGCCAACGACATCCCAGTGATACTTTTTGGTTTTCACCAACAGTAAATAGGCATCTGCCAAATCCTGATTCAACAGATTAATTACACCTTGACGCTGTTCGTCTGTCAAACCAATGTTTATCGCACGCATTATTTTCCATCCCTAAGCAAACTTATTTATTAACTTGCCAAATTTTCCATATAATCCGCATCAACCAAAGGAAACATTATTGAGTTTAGATTAATCATCACATTTCATAGCTATACTTACACCTTAATAGGGATGAACATATTTTTATATTTAATTTCAGTTGCGATCGTCACATTAAAAAGTAGTAATGGGTCATTGCATGAAAGCCGTGACCCATTACTACCAAAAAATTACCAAGGTATTAACTCTGTTACTTACCTGTAACTTTTTCTAAGAAACTCTTTGCTTTTTCTTCTACAGAGGTAGCACCCTGTGAATTTTCTGGACGCTTCTGCTTGTCGATATCAGCGGCTCCCTGAACCTCATTAAGTCCTTCGTTAGTCTCCTTTTGAGTCTTTTCCAATCCTATTGGTGGTTCTTTACCGGCTTCGTCAGTTTTGCGCTGAATGTCAAGCAGTTGTGTAGTACCTTCTGTGGGATTACTTTGGTAGCTATCGATTGCAAAAGCAGGAAAAGCATTAGAGAATAATACTAGAGCACAAGTAAAAGCTACTACTAAAAAACGTACTGGACGGAAAATAGATAAAACAGAAGTAATCATCTTCATTTGAAATCCTCGATAACAGCTTTAACAACGCAGAACTTTTAGTGAAGGAGCGAAGCATATACCTTTACTTACTCAGCAATTTTAAGCAATAATAAAACTGCAAAGCTCCGCTTCAATTTAGAAGTTCTTGAAAAACGAACCTGACGAAGAGATTTTTTGTATTTCTGCATCGAATTAGTAAGGGATAATAAGCAAATACCACCTTAATTCTTTAGCAAAATTATTAGATTTCATAATTGAAATCCTTCATTTCAGTTCCCTGTTTACACTTGTACTTTGAAAAAGCTAGGGTATGCATCAATCTCTAGAATGAAGTTTACTACATCTTTAGTTATAATAAAATCAGTCTCTAGGTATATCGACTTAATCTAGTTTTTTCAAGCTAATGGCTATACTATTTATGTTCAGTTATCTGGACTTTATCAAATTAAAGTAATTGAAGGAAGATGCACCTTAGAGGACATTTGTAAAGTATCAATTTATATAAATACTGTGCTTAATCCCCTTTAATAAGTAAAAGGAGAAAAATAAATCTTTTTTTTAAATTTGATAAGTCTGCCTTATAACCTCTTCTATTGAATTTACGTGATGAAATATTTCTATTAATTCATGGGATCTTGTTTTTCGCTTTTCCAGCAGCATTTTTAAGGGCGTTAAATAACGAACATCTGGGTCATCTCCTAAAGCAACTTCGGCTGCTTGGAAGATTTTTGTCGCATTTTCAAAAATATCTTCGTTTTCAAACGCTTCTTTTGCAGAAAGTTGGTGTAACGCTGCATCGGGTACAGTTGCTCTACCCAGTAAGGTTTTATCTAACACCAAACCTTTCAATAATACCAGCAAAGCCGCATAGATTAAAAAATTATCACAACTATCACAAGCCTTAAATTCGATGCGTCCCACTTCCGCCGGAATCCGAGCAATTTTTGTTAAGGCAGGTATGCTATTAATAAGTTGTTCTTCTTTTTGGACAAAAACCAGAGTAGCTGGTCTTTTGCCAGTTCTGATAAATGTTCGTACCGATAGTCCATCCCATAAACCTCCATTATAAAAGGGAGAGCTATAACTAAAAGGAACGATATAGGGACTGTAATAAGTTAACTTTCTGCCAATATCAATTACATCTTCAGTTGGCAAATCTGCCACAGAAATATTTAAATCTGGCCCATAAGATACCATGTGAATATTAGCAGTTTGTTCCTCAGGATAAGCTTCTAGCTGTTTAATTTCATAATTGTTTAATGGGGGTTGAGGCTCAAAAGCTGGATTGTAGGGATTAAAACTCACCAAAACTGGTGATAAGCCAAAGTCAGCGGCAACCTGACGTAGCAAGTTAAAACTTTCTGATAATTCAGTAATAGCGCCTAGAATATTGGAATGGATAGTTGTTCTAATTTCAATACCTTTAACATGACAGTCTATGACTTCATCAGAATCCGCAAATCTTTCAAATCCCTCAATGTACCATCTCTTCATCTTAATACCCGCATCGCCAACGCGGAGTTGAGGATAATCACTGGGGTATGTAGGTAGCCTTGCAATAATTTGATTGAAATCAGCAAATTTTGTGTGGGAGAAATCAGCAAATTTTCCCTCATTATTCAAAAACGCGACTTCATGTTCAATGCCAAAGAAAAACATTATATACCTTAATTTTTTAGAGTTAACCTAATTTCACTAATGCCAAGCGATCGCAATTCCATAGAGAAGTAAGTAACATCAGTAAACGATTCATTAGAGAAAAGCGTCGGCGATATTTAGCTGGCAGATTCGCATACTTAGAAAACTCCATCATTCTGTAGCGTAAATTACAGTCTTTAACCTGATGAATATTTGAGATACTCCAATTAAATTTACTTTAAGTAGAAAAATTCTCAATAATGGTACAAATGAATTTTACCTTAAGACCGACTATTGCGATTTGAAAACTTCTCTGATTTATTTTTCTGTGCTGCTTCCACTATCTTCATAGTCACTGGTTAGGGTAGCGTAGTAGTGACTGAGGAAAGCTTGAGACATAGAGTTTATGACAAGTACCGTTCAATCCCCATACAGCAGCGAACAGATTGCCGCTTGGTTGCGTGGACTGCTTACTATTGCTTGGGCTGATGGTAATTTTGACGATCGAGAACAGGAATTAATTGCCAGCATCACCGAAAATGAATTAGCTCCTAAGATTAAATTTGACTCACTAGAGGTAATTACGCCAGAGGAATTAGCCGCAGCGTTGGGTAAAGGTACACCAGCTGCCGAAAATTTCTTAAGGACAGCGATAATGGTAGCGATCGCAGATGGTACTTATTCTCCCAGCGAAGATGAGGTTCTGCAACAGTTCTGTCAAGCTTTGGAACAGCCAGAGAAGTTACTCGAAGCCCTTCGCCCCACTCTGGAATACCCAGAGCAAATTACCCCCACTATCGCCAGCACAGGGCTGACAAAGCGTCAAATCAATGCCCTACACTCTCTGCAAGACTGGCTTGATAGGCTAGATATCCAAGACCCAAGAGTAGCCCGCTTTCTGTGTAAAATGATTCCCGCCCAGTGTCCCTTTGAACGGGATGTCACCCTATTTGGACGCAAGATAGTGCATATTCCACCGATGTGTAAAATTAACCCATTATATGAGCAACTAGTAGGCTTACGTTTCCGCGCCCTCTCCTATTTAGCAGATAAATGCGGTGAAGATGTATCGCCATATATTTGAGTAGGGAGAGGGGAGCAGGGGAGCAGGGGAGACAAGGGGACAAGGGGACAAGGGGACAAGGGGGAATTATTGAACAAGTCTTTTCCTTTTTTCTTGTCTACCTTGTCTCTTCCCCATGCCCCATGCCCAATGCCCAATGCCCAATGCCCAATGCCCAATGCCCAATGCCCAATGCCCAATAAATAGTTCTGTAGTTGAGTGAAAAATCTAACTCTGCTTTTGGGAATACTTGATTTATTCACCTGACTAATCTAGAACTCAGGCATTATCAATATGAAAGGGATTAAACCATCTCTATATTTTGTACCCTTTTCCTTACCTTTGTATTTGCTTTCTGCTTTAACAGCACAGGTACAAGCTCAGTCGTACCATGCCAATAAAACTTGGCAAATTAGTCAAACATTTAAACCACCACAGCGGGGAAAACTTCCCGCAAGTGCTGGTGGTTCTACCCGTGGTAGTTCTTGCCTAAAAGGCAAACAACTAATAACTCCCTTAATACCTCCAGATAAATTAGGGCTGACATTTGCTCAACATCCAACATTTTTCTGGTATATACCTCCATCTCAACTCAAAACAGCCAAGTTTCTGCTCTTGACTGAAGACCAGAACGTATTTTATGAAACCTCTTTTACACTTCCAAATAAATCGGGAATTATTAGCTTTAAACTTCCTGACAGTGCCCCTGCACTCGCTGTAGGTAAAACTTATCATTGGTATCTAACAATTATTTGTGATAATCAAGACAAGAGTGAAAATCCGACTGTAGATGGTTGGGTGGAACGCACTCAACCAGGAGCAACTTTGTCAGAGGCATTAGCAAAGGCGAATTTGTACAAGTTGCCCACTATCTATGCAGAAGCTGGGATTTGGCATGAAGCGCTGACTAGTTTGGTGCAGCTACGCCGGACTGAGCCGAATAATTTCAAAGCGAGGTTGGATTGGAAACAATTTTTCAAGTCTGTAGGTTTGAGTGCGATCGCTTCCGAACCATTGATTGATTGTTGCACATTTACGAAACAAGGGCACGGCGCATTGGGCAGAGGGCATTAAGCTAAGGAAAAATTCTTAACTCTTAACTCCTAACTCCTAACTCAGCACTCAGCACTCAGCACTAAATATTATGTGGACAAAGCTGAAACCGCACATTTGGCAATGGCGGGGTGTTTTACTTGCTGTTCCCAATATTACAGCCCTGGTGATTGCAATACGCTTGACTGGATTACTGCAATTGTTGGAATTGGCAGCACTAGATCAATTTTTTCTCCTTCGTCCAAGAGAATCGGCTGATACCCGCATTGTCATAGTTGAGATTAATGAGGCAGATGTCCGCAAGCAGGGACAGTGGCCTATGCCTGATGGAAAACTTGCTAGTTTGTTAGAAAAAATCAAACAGCAAAAACCCAGAGCGATTGGTTTAGATATTTATCGTGATTTACCTGTAAATCCCGGTCATCAAGACTTACTTAAGGTATTTAAGTCTACTCCTAATTTGATTGGAGTCCAAAAAGTCTCTGATACTATTGATAGTTCGGCGGTTGATTCATCTCCAGAACTGAAGAAACTTAATCAAATTGGGTCGAATGATTTACCCATAGATGGAGATGGCAAAATTCGACGAGCATTATTGTACGTAAATTTAAATAATGACGAGATTCTGGAAAGTTTTGGGTTAAAACTGGCATTGTTGTACTTGAAACCTGAAGGTATTACTGCCAAGCCATCGGCAACTAACTCTAATTACTTGCAGTTAAATCGGGGTATTTTCCCGATTTTTGAAGCTAATGATGGAGGTTACGTCCGAGCTGATGCTGGGAGTTATCAAGTGCTGTTGAACTACCGAGGACGGATACAGCAGTTTACTAAAGTATCTCTTACCGAAGTGCAAGAGAATCTTATTCCAAGAGATTTAATGCGAAATAAGGTGGTATTAATTGGTGCTACTGCTGAGAGTTTGAAGGATCTATTCTATACACCTTACAGCAGTAATGTCTTGACTGACCCAGAACGAATGGCGGGTGTGACAATTCATGCTAATTTGATTAGTCAAATTTTAAGTACGGCGATGGAAGGCCGTCCATTGATTAAGTGTCTACCTGAGCCGCTAGAATGGCTATTAATTTTAATCTGGTCAATTATTGGTGCTAGCTTGTGTTGGCTGCAACGCCACAGTAGCAACCAGAAAACCCTCATGGCTATTAGTGTTTTGTTGGCAGGTGGCGGTTTAATTGGTGGTAGTTTTCTGGCGTTTTTGCTTGGTTGGTGGATTCCCGTTATACCTTCATTGCTGGCTTTTGGAGGTTCTGCGATCGCACTTACTCAGTATATTGCCCAAAGTGCTACCGAGATGCGAAAAACCCTCGGCCGCTATCTAACTGATGAAATCGTCGCCAATATCTTAGAAACTCCTTCTGGGTTAAAGCTAGGAGGAGAACGCCGAAAAGTTACGGTTCTCGTATCTGATTTAAGAGGATTCTCGGCTATTTCTGAACAATTGCCCCCGGAAGAAGTAGTAAAGATTTTGAATCTTTATTTGGGAACAATGACAGATGTGATTAACCAGTATAAAGGCACAATTAATGAGTTTATGGGTGATGGGATTTTTGTGATATTTGGTGCGCCAATTAGTCGCAAGGATGATTCTCAACGAGCCATCGCTTGTGCGATTGCGATGCAATTGGCAATGGAGCAAGTGAATGAACAAAATCAGCTAATGAATTTCCCAATTCTGGAAATGGGAATCGGTATTAATACAGGCGAAGCCGTAGCGGGAAATGTTGGTTCTCAAAAACGCGCTCAATATACAGTTATTGGCAGTCATGTTAATTTGGCTGCTCGAATTGAATCTTATACAGTGGGAGGACAAATTTTAATTTCCGAAAATACCTGTAAGGATGCCGATATTGACTTACAAATTGCTGGGCAATTACAAATAGAACCCAAAGGTATAAAACACCCTGTGACAATTTGTGAAATTCGTGGCATTGGTGGTAAATATAATTTATTCTTGCCTAAACATGATGAAGAAACGATCGTTCTTACTCAAAAAATACCTGTAAAATACTCGATTTTGCAGGCAAAACATGCAGTAGGAACAGTATTTATGGGGGAATTGATTAGCCTCTCAGAAAAAGGAGCGCAGCTGCGATCGCCACATTCTTTAGAACTCTTGAGTAATCTCAAACTCCAGTTATTGATTGAGGCAGAAATGGCTACAGAAGAAGATATCTATGCCAAGACGATCGAACAGTCTAATGTTGACGAGCATCTTTTTCTGCTTCGGTTTACAGCAGTTCCCCCAAAAGCTAACGCAATTCTCAATGCACTGCGTCAGCTAGGGTGAGATTAAAGCATCAATCTTGAAATGGTAACAAATGGAGGTGTGTGTAAATAGGGTAAACCGAAAAAGTAAGTAGTTTAGCTTTTTCTAAAACAGTAACAATTGTTGCTGATACAACCAAGCGATCGCGGTAAGATTTTGGACTTAAGCCCGATCCAACTCCAATAACTCATAATTTTCAACGAATAATTAATAATTCGTACTTTCTGCTATATAGCAACTCACTTGAGTTCTGGAGTTCAAAATATGATTTCTTCTAAAACTGAGATTCAATTACATCCTAAGAACAAATGACAAACGGAAACAAATTTCAAAGATTAGTAGAACTTGCAAATGATTATGGAATTATTTGCGAACCAACACCAGAAGAATGTTTGATTGCATCCTTGCCTGGAGACGATGATTTCTTATTAGCTTTTACTTGGTCTGGTACAGTTGAGGGAGAGCCGCCAGAGCATGAATTAATCGCAGTTAGCGTACAAGATATAGTCAAAGAAGTTACCGTTGCAGCTTGGCAGATTCCTTTTTATTTATTCGGAAACGTTTTAAGGCAAGCTCAGATGCTTGTCGCTGCCCATAAAGATTTTGTTAGCTAAAAGACAAGCTACATCTCAAAACTGCTATCCCTGTCAACTGTTTGTGGCAGGGATTTTTATTTCAACTACTGCTTTAAAGATTTATAAAATATTTTCTGTTGAAAGCTTAAAAAGATCGCTCGAAGTGTACCTGATTATAATGCGATCGTGCGCTTGGAAAAAAAGGCGACAAATAGAGCATTTGTAGAGACGCGATGAATCGCGTCTTTACCCAAGGATGTGTTCCAATCATTACAATCATTAATTGAGTTCGTATAATCAAGCGGACTTGATAAAATTTGCATCAAAACTACCGCAAAGATGAGCATCTCTGCGGTAGTTCTAAGTTAAGGTCTATTAAAGTAAAGCAAAAATAGCCAAGTCTAGCTTAATTTGGTACTTTGAGTTATCCTTAATTCTAGAAAGTTTGAGAGTTGTTGGACTTGACTAACCCATTGTTTCCACTACACTCAACATGAAATTAATCCGTTGCTCAAACTCTAGATTTTTGATCGATGCGACAAATTCATCCGTTTCACCAGGTAGTTGATAGTCGGAGGGCACTTGAATTATGCTTCCATCCTCCATTCCTTGTGCCAGCAGAAACCAAACGTCTAATTTGGCATTGGGACTTAGACTATTATAGGTTTGGCTGATATCGTTAGCTGCACCATTAATAATGTCGCGTTGTGCTTGCAGTTGCTCTTCTTTCGACAAATCCAGGAATTTGTCAAACACTGCTTTAGCAGGCGCTTCAACGCTTGGAGGAGGTGCTGGTTGTAGCTGCTCTTTAAGATCGAGATAACCGAACCAAAGTAGGGCTAGTTGAGTATCTACATCAAAGCGTTGAAAAGTTTCTAAAGCTGGTCTTGTTGCTTCATCAATGGTGTAAGTCATAAAAACTCCAACTAAGTTAAAAGTATTCTGCTTTCAATACTTCATACAACTTAACGAACAAATATAGATAGATAACCCTACTTAGGGTAGGTATAGGACTTATTACATAAGACAGATAGAGATAACTGAAATTGCTAGTTACAAAAATGCTTGTTTCGATGTATGTAAAAGCTAAGTAACGTCTGTGACTTGAAGAGGATGTCTAAAAAGTTTTTTTGTATACACCTACCTTTGGAGATCCCCCTAAATCCCTCGATAAATTGGGGGATTTTAAAACTATTATTCTCCCTTTTTTAAAGGAGTTAGGGGGAATCAACAAATATTTGAGACTTCTTAGACATCCTCCAAGCGATCGCTTGAAGGGGTTATTGATTATGTAGTATAAGATGTAGCAATGAATATTTGCGTCATACTGTAGTGCGATGGCGTACCCGCCCTTTCCGGTGGCGACATCAAAGGAAAACAAACAATCATGTTAGATTTGCTGATTCAAAACGGGTTAATTTTCGATGGCTTAGGCTCTCCACCTGTTCGCAGAGATATCGGCATTCAAAACGGCCACATTGTCACCCTCACACCCTCCTTAACTACCCCAGCGCGTGAAGTGGTTGATGCTTCTGGGTTATGGGTGACACCTGGATTTATCGACATTCATACTCATTACGATTTAGAGTTAGAAATTGCACCAGGATTGAGCGAATCAGTGCGTCATGGTGTTACCAGCGTGGTTATTGGTAACTGTAGCTTGTCTGTTGCGATCGCCCAACCCCAAATCTTGGCTGATATTTTTCAGAGGGTAGAGACACTTTCCCATCGGCTGATTGCAAAATGGCTACAAAAGTCAGTTTCCTGGCAAACACCAGCAGAATATTTACAGCATTTGCAACAGTTACCCCTTGGCCCCAATGTTGCCCCAATGTTTGGACACAGTGCCTTACGCGCTCATGTGATGGGGTTAGAACGCAGTTTAACCGTTCAGCCGACAAAATTTGAACTAAAACTTATGCAGCGCATAGCCAGAGATGCAATAGATGCTGGCTTTATTGGCATTTCTATTGATATGTTTCCTTGGCATCGGATGAGTGGAGAATGGCAAGGTTGTACAATTCCCTCTCAACACGCCAAATTTAAAGAATATGCAATGTTAGCGGATTTATGTCGGCGGTGCGATCGTGTTTTTCAAGTCACACCCAATTTACAACGATTTGCTTCCTTTGTAGAAATTCTGCGTATGGGTTCAGGAATTGGACAAAAACCACTGCGGCTAACTGTCCTCTCAGCCTTAGATGCCGTACACGATCGCAAACTATGGCGAATATTTTCCCCCCTACTTTTTATTTGGAATCGGCTTCTAAATGGGAATGTGCGCTTTCAAACCCTAACCGAACCTTTCACCATTTACTCTGATGGATCTGTGACTCCCTTATTTGAAGAATTTTCCACAGGCGCACAACTCAATGGCTGTCAGTCACGAGAAGAAAGACAACAACTATGGGCATCGGAAATGTTTCGTCGTCAGTTTCGCCAAGAATGGCTGAGTAAACGGCGTAAATCATTCCATCGTCAGTTAGATTTGATGGAAGTTATTCACTGTCCCGAAGCAAGTTGGCAAGGGTTAAGTTTTGCCCAAATTGCTCGTCAAAAGCAACAAGAACCAGTGGATTTATTTATCCACGCATTACAAAAATACGATACAGATTTGCGCTGGGTGGCGACAGGAGCGAACGATCGCCTAAAACCCCGTTTAGCGATGATGCAGCATCCGCATATTTTGCCTGGTTTTACCGATGCTGGCGCTCACGTTCGTAACCTGGGCTACTATGATGGAGCTTTGTCTTTGCTCAAACAAGCAGTTGCAACAAAGTTCCTTTCACCGGAAGCTGCGATTTGCCGCGTTACCGGAGAACCTGCTAGTTGGTTCCGTCTTGATACGGGAGTTATCAAACTTAGTGCGAAAGCGGATATAGTTTTACTCGATCCCAATGCTTTAAATCAGCCAATTAGCCCGCAAGTGCAGATATCAGATCCCGTTTTAGATGGTGAACCTCGGATGGTTAAGCGCGGTTCAGATGAGATTGTGCAAGGAGTTTATATTAATGGAGTTCGGGTTGTTTGTCGGGGGAAAGTGAGCGATCGCTTGGGGCGTGAAAAGTTGGGAACGGTTTTGTTTCCTTATTGAATTATCTCACGCAGAGGCACAAAGAAAAGTTTGAGATTGTAGCATTGAATTGCTTTTACTCCACACCAGCAATCACCTGTCCAATATCTTGAGGAGTTGCACCTGTTGCTAACATTGCCCGGATCAACAATTCAATTGATACTGAAGCATCGCCATTTTCAGCTTTAGCAATTCGAGGTTGGCTAGAACTAATCTTAGCAGCGAGTTCACTTTGAGTCATCAGTTTTTGTCGGCGCTCCTTCAAGTTTTGGCTGAGAGCTAGCTTAATTTCAACCAAGATAGTTTCTTCGGGTGTTAACTCCAAAAAATCTGAAACTGTGCCAATTTTCCAGCCTTTAGATTCCAAACGTTCTTTCTTAGCTCGATCCATCACATTACTCCTGTTGATCGATATCGTATTTGCTCAGACGCTTTTTGCAAATCTCAATTATCTTTTTGGATGTTGTTCTTGTTGTTTTATTAAAAACTTCAACAATCAAGATTGCGTCGTCATCAATTCGATAAATGATTCTCCAGTTTTTATCTGCATCTCGAATACGTAATTCATGACAGTGAATTCCTATACTTGGCATAGGGCGTGAATGTGGCAACCCAAGGGATTCACCTTCTTGTAATTGTCTGAGCAGAACACCTGCTTCTATGCGTGCTTCTTGAGTGAAAGGTGGGGTTTTAACTTCACCATGTAACCAAACTAAAAGCTTACTTTGATCTCCCATGCTGTATTTATATCATATCTGATATATCGATATAATATACCTATGAAAGGGAACTTTATCTGTAAAGCAATACCTACAGCGATCGCATTCTTCGCACTAAATGGATATAGTTTTATTTGATCCCAATGCTTTAAGTCAGCCAATTAGCCCGCAGGTGCAGATATTAGATCCAGTTTTAAATGGTGAACCTTGGATAGTTAAGCGCGGTTCGGAATATCATCTGAAGTATGTAAATTTCGTAGATTAATAGGACAAAGCAAATTCAATGGAAGCCTCACCCGCTAAAGTTATTCAGTATTTCAACGGTGAAAAGCAAAATTTAATTCCTCTTTTCCAGCGCCCTTATACCTGGACTGAGAACAATTGCCAAACCCTATGGGATGATCTGATGGTGCAGTATGAAGTGGGCGATACTGGAGCCCATTTTATGGGGGCGATTGTCTCTGTCCCAGCGCGCAGTGTGCCTGTAGGAGTTAGTAAGTATCTCATCATTGATGGACAACAGCGCCTTACAACCGTGTCGTTACTTCTCTGCGCTCTGCGTGATTGTCTTGATTCAAATTCTGCCTCACGAATACAGGAGGTTTATCTAACTAATCGCTTCCGCGATCCAGAGGACACCTTGAAGTTTGTGCCAACCCAGGCAGACCGGGATGTGTACCGTACCATTGCCCTTGACCGTCAGGTTCCGCCAAAAAACAAAGATGTTCGGATGGCTGTTGCCTATCATTTTTTTAAAGACAAACTAACCAAAAGCACTGACCTTAATGACAATCTTGTAAATCCCGCCAAAGTGCTAATTACCCTGGAGCAATGTCTCCAAGTTGTGATGATCAACCTTGGCGACGATGACGATCCGTATTTAATTTTTGAGAGCCTTAATTTTAAGGGTGAACCACTCACCCAAGCTGACTTAGTGAGGAATTATCTGCTGATGCGCTTCCGCCACTCGATTTCTGCTGATGGAGAGCAGGAGCGGGTTTACTCAAAATATTGGATTCCACTTGAGAGTATGCTTAAGTCCAACCTCACCGAATTTCTTCGCCATTACATGATGAAAGATGGGGATGACATCAAGCAAGGTGGCATATATGCAGCTACCAGGGCGAAGCTAAAAAGTATGGACTTAACGCAAGAAGTCGAAGCAGAAGTTCGGTCTATGCAAAGGTTTGGAGAGTTTTATGCTAGATTACTTTTGCCAGACAAAGAAGAAACAGCAAGCATTCGTGACTGCTTGGAGAATATTAAAGAACTTAAAGTAACGACCTCTTATCCGCTCTTGCTCCGCCTGTTTGATGCTCGCCAGAATGGGCATCTCAGCGACGTTGAATTGGAGAAATGCCTTGGATTGATCGAATCCTTCGTGGTTCGGCGGGCTGTTTGTGAAGTGCCGACTAACCGTCTAAACAAACTCTTTATCCAGTGGGCTAAAAACTTTCCCAAGACGGATCATGTCAAATGGTTGCACGGTTCTTTGTCATCAGGTGGTGGTACGAGTCGTTTTCCGAAAGATAGTGAGTTCGCCGCAGCCTTTATGAACCAACCACAGTATGGACGTGGGAGCACTCGTTTTATCCTTTGCCGTCTTGAAAAATCCTTTAAACATAAAGAAACTGTGGATCTTTCAACGGCAACAATAGAGCATATTCTACCTCAAACGCTGACTCAGGAATGGAGAAATGAGCTAGGTTCAGAATCAGAGAAAATACATACCACCCTGGTTAATACATTCGGCAACTTGACTTTGACTAGTTATAACCCAGAGTTGAGCAACCTCCCTTTTTCAGAGAAGAAAGCTAAACTCGAAAATACTCATATCGAGTTAAACCGTTGGATTCTTCAGCAGACCAGTTGGGGAACGTCAGAAATTGAGGAACGAGCAAAGAGTTTGTTATTTATTGCCAATAATATTTGGCTAAGTCCCTTGGATTAAATATAATCCCTGATTAAACTTTATTACCGAGTAAAAAGCTTTATTTAGCAGAAGTATCATTTTGCTATATTAGATAGTGCGTCAACAATAATCACTCTTTAATGAAGTGTAAAATTTAAACACCAAAAAGTTCCTCCATTCTTATGAGTGAAAAAGTCCAGACCGAAAAAGACAAGCTACAGGCAAGCACTAGTATAAAGACAAATCAAGAAACAGAAAATGAAAAAGTTCTATGTCCTCATTGTCAGCGTACTGCTACGAACGGCATTAAATGTAAAGGGATTTGTGTAGCTGACAATGATTATTAATATATAAATTCTATTGCTTGGTCATACAT
The DNA here is from genome assembly GCF_034530895.1 of Nostoc sp. DedQUE08. NCBI lineage: Bacteria > Bacillati > Cyanobacteriota > Cyanophyceae > Nostocales > Nostocaceae > Nostoc > Nostoc sp. DedQUE08. Next base: position 33,769 of record NZ_JAVRCD010000037.1, on the reverse strand, counting down.
TATCTTATGAGTAATATCAATTTTATTCCTCAAGTAAAGTTAAAAAATCGTATTAATAATAAAATTAAAGATCATCCTTTTACAGACTATTGGGATATTTTTATTCTTAAACATCAACATCCAATTAATATTACTCTACACATTCTAGGAATATTATTTTTTTACAGTTTACTCTTTTATACTTGGAAATTGCAAAATTTTTGGTTACTCTTAGGATTACCGTTAACTCAATTATTGGGATTATCTGGACATTTTCTATTTGAGCGTAGCCATATTGATTTACAAGATGCTGTATTTTCTTGGCGGGCTTCTTATTGTTTAGGTAAAATGTTATTTAGAATTTTGACGGGTAAATATCGAGATGATATTCGCCAACGGCAAGAAATATTAAATAATTATCTATCAAACAATTATGCAAATATTCAATAATTGGAATGTAATTGCTAAGGGTTGGTATATTGCCTGTCCTAGTCATGAAATCCCTAAAAAAACAGCAAAATCTGTAGAAGTATGCGGTCAAAAAATTGCCATTTTTAGAGGTGAAGATAGGCAAGTACGGGCTTTGGATGCTTACTGCCCTCATTTGGGGACAGATTTAGGAATTGGGAAGGTTGATGGTAATTTGATTCGTTGTACATTTCATCATTGGGCATTTGATGAAACAGGGCTTTGTCAAAATATTCCCTGTCAATCAGAAATTCCTACTCAAGCTAAGTTACAAGCTTATGCAACAGAGGAAAAGTATGGATTTATCTGGATTTATCCAGATGCTAAAGCACCAGAGGGAGTGGCTGACTTTGATGAATTGAAGGGAAAAGAAATTATTGCACAAGCTGATATTGCATTTGAAAGAAGTTGTCATCACCATATTTGTATGATGAATGGGATTGATGCTCAACATTTAAAAACAATTCATCATTTAGATATCAAAATGGATCTATCGCTAAATCGTAGTGAATTAGGGACACAAATTGACTTTACAATGCGGGGACAATTCCCTCAAACTACTTGGAGAGAAAAGTTAGGTCAAAGATTTCTTGGTTCTACATATCAATATTCAATGCGTTATGCTCATGGTTGCATTGGTTTGTTAACAATGATGAAAGATGTCAGGCTTTTTCCGCCACTATTTATGATATATGCTTATACTCCAATTTCATCTGGAAAAACGATAATTCAACCGATTTATGTAACTGAAAAACGTCAAGGTATTCAAGGGTATCTGCAAAGTCAATTTTTGTTATTCTGTACTCGGTTAGCTTACTATATGCTCAGAGATGAGGATGGCAAAATTTACGATAATATTCGCTTTAATCCGAATTTACTCCTTAGTATCGATCGGCCATTAGCTAAATATATGGAGTATGTAAATCAGCTAGAACCGTCTCGATGGTCAAAAAGTAGGGGTGTAGAATAGTAGCTTGGATTAGCGATCGCTTAACCCAACAAAAGCTTTGATAATGTTGCGTTTTGTTTCTCAATCTAAATACATCTTAATTATTTTGTAGAGTAGGCGATTTCCATTAACTCTTATTGAGAGGGTGCAAAATGTGAATACGGAATTGTAACGTAAATAACCATTCTGGAATCTGTCACATTACACCGTAAATTTACCATAATGGTCGATAATGTTTTAATTAAATATAATACAAATCGAATTTAAGTAATTTCCGCACAATGAAGAGTTTGCTGATTCCTGTTGAAAATTTGCAACAAAGCGATCGCACCGCCATGTATGCGTTGCTGCAAAATCACTTTCAAGGTATAACCTGGGATGGCTTTCAAATCGATCTAGAGCGCAAAAACTGGGTTTTGTTGTTAAGAGATGAAACATCTAATATACTCAAAGGATTTTCAACTCTGATGTTATGCCAAACGACTTTTTTGGGAGAAAAAATTAGTGTGGTGTATTCTGGCGACACTATTGTTGATCCTAGTGCTTGGTCGAGTACAACACTACCACGTAGTTGGATTGCCGCCATCAATTTTCTGCGTCAACACTATGCAGAAAATAAACTTTACTGGTTGCTAATTTGCTCTGGTTTTCGCACTTATCGTTTTCTCCCTACTTTTTGGCAAGATTTCTACCCGCGTTATGATGTTACAACACCTGCCAATATTACAAATATAATGGTGAGTTTAGCACGCGAATACTATGGTAGTTTATACCAAGAATCAACTGGTATCGTCAATTTTCCGCATCCCCAAATTCTCTGTGAGGGGTTAATTGAAATCCCCACAGGAAGACAAACTAACCCCCATATTCAGTTTTTTGAAGAAAAAAACCCTGGCTATCGATTAGGGGACGAATTAGTTTGTTTAACTGAAATTAACTATGACAATCTCACTCGTGCGGGAAAACGGATGTGGGAGTCAGAATCATCGTTACAATTTGTGCAAGATTGTGTCCTCATTTAACTTTTATGGTATTTACAAACCCACAATCAAACTTTAACAACCCGACACAATTTATAGAGGGATGGTACTGGGTATTAGCATCAAAAAAATTAAAAATTGGCAAGGTAAAAGCTATAACTTTGCTAGGTAGAAATCTTGCAATTTATCGGGGAGTTAGCGATCGGGTAGTAGCTATAGATGCTTATTGTCCACACATGGGCGCTCATTTAGCAGAAGGTAAGGTAGAAGGTGACGGAATTCGCTGCTTTTTTCATAATTGGAAATATGACAGTCACGGAATTTGTGTAGATGTTCCTTCTCTGGGAAAACCGCTACCTGTGTGTATTCAAACGTGGCATACGGCAGAAAAGTACGGCATGATTTGGGTTTGGTTGGGAGAAAAGAAGCCAAGCTCGCTGCCCTTCGTACCAGAACTAGAACAGGCAGATTGCGATCACATATTGGGGACTCGCTTTGTCAAAAACTGCCATCCCAATGTCTTACTAATTAATGCGATTGATGCTCACCATTTCAATACAGTACACAATTTGCCCTTAGAGATTGTATTTGATTCTCAAAACCTCAACCCTAGCGCTATTACCTTCAGTAACACTACACGCGGAGGGGATGATTCCTGGTTAATTCGCCTGATTCGTCCTCTATATCGCAACGAAGTTACTTATAGTATGTGTTACTGGTATGGCAGTACTGGCACTGTGACGCTAGGCCCGGATTTCCTGCACTTCTACATTATATTTACACTGCGAATGATAGAAGGTGGTAAAACTGAAGGACAAACAATTCTTGTCACTCCTAAGCGTCCGGGATTTTGGGGATGGATTTTAAATCGTGGTTTATTATGGTTAACTCAGCAAGTTGGTAATTACTTTGCCAAAGGGGATACACAGGTATTTCAGACAATTCAGTTTGATTTAAAGACTCCTACTAAAGCAGATCAATCTATTCTAGAATTTATTCAGCACGTTAATCACCAGAAAGCTTTAACCTGGGGAACTTGGGAAACTGTTAATTATCCAAATATTCAAATATCAACACCTAATAGTAATTCGCTATGAAGATGCAATTAATTATTAAACGAACTGCCAAGTACGCCAAGAGAGAGAAGGAGTAATTATTAAGTGTAAACTTACGGAGAATTGGTATGACCCTGAATTCACTTTAATTGAACAGAAAAAATGGATTTAAAATATAATATTGTTGCTTTTGATTTACCACACACAGATTCTAATGACCGTTTGCGACGGATATTAACAGCAGCATTACCCAATCAGAATAATTATGATAATTATCCACAATTAAATTATTGGAATGCTGATTTTTTTAACTTACATCAAGTCAAAATTTTTCAACAATCTAATATTACTGAACAATCTGCTATTCTAGAACTTGCCAACCGCAGTTTGTTAGAAGAATCATATTTCATCGAGAAAGTAGGGGTTGGCTACATGGCAAAAATGGTACTGTTAGCAGAAACAGTTGAAGAACGAATGCTTTATGGATTGTTTACGGCTGATGAAGCTACCCACCTTCACCAAATTAGCCATTTTTTACCAGAAATGGAAGTAACTAATACGGACGATCCGTTTTTGCGCTTACTATCAGAAGTGGTTGAAAGTGCAGATAAAACAGTTTTATTGTTTGTCCTGCAAGTTGTTTTAGAAGGATGGGGTTTAAGCCATTATCGGCGTTTAGCTAAGGAATGTCGCCATCCAGCTTTAGCAGAACTTTTTTCCAGTTTTTTACAATCTGAATCCCGTCATCATGCTACGGGAACCACCTTGTTTGATCAAATTACTGTTTCAGCATTCAGTCAAACAACAATTCTTGATGTATTGGCACAGTTTTTGTTTATGGTACAGGTGGGGCCGCAAAGTTTACTTATAGCAATCGAACAAGTGAAAGGACATCTGACGCGATCGCAAAAAATCCAAGTTTTAGAAGAACTAGATACAGAAACCCACAGTGGAACGCGATTACAAATATTGCGATCGCTCATGGGGGGAACATCAGCCCAGTCTATCCTGCAAAATTTAGAAGAACGCGGAGCTTTTGAACCACTCCCCGCCCATCAATGCGTGTAATAAATATCAATCTTATCTCTGCGTTAAATAAAAACGGATATGGAAAAAACTATTCATCGCAAATTACAAATCAACCACACCCGCAACAAACAGCAAGATCATACTGCTTTAATGGATGAAGCAGTCACCAAGTTTCGCTACGAAGATTGTCAAAACGAGTATTGGAATCCAGAGGAATTTTCCCTGCTATATGGTACACCTTTATGGGAACAGTCTACTCAACATCAGCGTATAATTTTGAACCAACTTTACTGGGTAGCTTACTACTCACAAATTGTTTCTGCCGAAATTGCAACTATATTTTTCAATCAAACCAGTGCAGCCGGACTTTACGCTCAAGAAGATTTTCGCTTAATCTGCGATACATTAGATTTGGAGTCTTCCCAAGAGCGATCGCACATTAACGCTTTCCGCACAATTGCCAAACAGGTTGAACAAGCGTTGTTTGGGGAACTTATCTTTACCTACCCCATGCGCGGCCCCTTTACAGAAACGATGGTTTATGCTGACACCAATGCTCTAAAAACTTGGTGGAAAAAAATTCAACTTCAATACTTTGGGCTGATTTCTGCGAATAATACTTTTTTGGCTTGTCAGTATTTTACAGTCCGGGGAGTGCGGACACTAAACGGCAAGTTAGTACAGCACAAACTCAGCAATTATTATCAAAAACATCCTCATCCTGAAGCTGCTCCAATCCCTGCTAAAGTCTCCTATTATCACTTTATGGATGAAAGTTTTCATTTCAATAGTTCGACAATTATATCTCACGATGTTGTCACTTGTCTGAAGCCACCGACTGCATTTGAGCGACTGGTAGCTAATTTAGGATTGCTGGGATGTCAACGCGATCATTTTCATTTTTCGGCTGCGATTAACGGGATATTTTGGTACGATCCGGCGCTGTATAATAAGATTTATCGGGTGTTGCGATCGCCTATTTTTGGTATGAGTGATCGAGATGCTAAAGAAATGATGCGCCGTTGTTTTACCGAGGAGTCGGAAGGATTACACCGCAGTTTTTCAACTCATCAGGAGGCAATGAAATCTTATCAAGTGTATATTGAAAAACTTGATTATCTTTGGCAACGTAATCGAGATATGTCACTGATGGCTACTAATTCAATTTCTCGATATTTGGTAACTCAACAAAGGGCTTTTCAAAGTTTTGAATATCAAAAAGATTTGATTTTATCTCATGCAGATACGCAGAGCCACAGAGAAGAATGGAAGAGTGTTGTTTAGGTAAAATTGTTGCGTATTATGGCTGAATTATGTAAAATATCGTTTCCGGGAAGTGATTTTGTTCCTATAACTTTGGAATGTCATCAAAATTTATCTGAACATCTCACGATTCAGAATTCACCTGTTTTATTTGGTTGTCGGACTGGTATTTGTGGAACTTGTTTGGTTGAGGTTATTGGTGATATTCCTCCTCCTCAACCTGAAGAACAGGAAATGCTGGAGACATTAGCAGCTAATTATTCTCATGCGCGGTTAGCTTGTCAGCTTGATGTTACAGGTAATGTTGAAATTCGTAGGATTTAGATGGTGATTTAAAAACAACTAAAAGAGCAAGTATGGATTGGTTAAAGCGCGTCGCAGAAATTCGTAAAACTTGTAACGTGCCAGCACCAGCCCGAAATGTTGCTATTGCTAGAGTATGGGTAGATGAGACGTTTACCGAGCTATTCGCCTTTAGTGGTAAGCTGTTGCGAGAGGGAGCGGTTGTTTTACCGAATCAACCGATGTTTAAAACCTTTGAAGTTACCGGACACCGAAGAGACTTAGACTCAGAATACAAAATATTAGAAGCTATTACTCAAAAATATACAAATAATAGAGAAGTAAAAGGTAAAATTGAGTTATTCACCGAGAGAGAGCCATGTGATTCGTATGAGTATGTCATTAAGCAGTTTAGGCAAACTTTCCCGAACATTCAGCTAAATGTACATCACGGAAACATTGCGTAAAGGAGTCGGTATAAATGTTAATTCGCAATTTACCCGAACCACTTCAACTGATTTTTAACGAGAATCAGCTTTCGCCATGTTCAGATTTGGAAATAATTCAATTTGAACAACAACAAGGTATTACTTTGCCCAGTATTTACAAAGACTTTCTTAAGATGATGGGGCATAGTGCAGGTAAGTTTTTGCGTGGTTCAGATTGCTTTTACCAGCATCTACCGCAAATTCAAGAATGGGCTAAACAACTTTTGGTAGAAAATGATTTTCCTGAAGCTTTACCAGAGGATGCTTTTGTATTTTTCATGCACCAGGGTTATCAGTTTAGCTTTTTCAGGCTTTCAGAAGGTGATAATCCACCAACTTATTCATATTGCGAAGGGCAGGAAGAGTCTTATTTTGTCAAAAGCCATGATACATTTAGTGATTTTTTAGCGGTGGAAATAGAGCTATATTTAAAGTCTTCAATGTCTCTAGCGAGTTAGATATTTGCCATATCAAATTGACAATCAGTTTTCCTCTTAACCAAGAACGTTGTATTTGTACCCACTAAAAGCGAATTTACAAAGCTTATTTTACAGTAATATTTTATGGAAAGATGAATTTGTTAAACTCAATTTAGAGACTTAGATAAAATCATGGAAACTGTAAATATCCATCAAGCTGAAACGAATCTCTCACAGCTTTTGTTGTGGGTAGAGCATGGAGAAGAAATCATTATTTCTGATCGAGACATTCCCATTGCCAAATTAGTTCCGTTTCGCATCTCATCAAATCGCCGCGATAGTTTAGGACAGGATAAAGGGCGTTTTGTAGTACCAGAGGACTTTAACGCCCCTTTACCGGATGAGATATTGGCAGCATTTGAGGGCGGTGAGGAGTAAAACTTTAATTCGCCACTGTCTATACTATCAACTTGGCGATCGCTACTATCAGTATTGTAAAATGTTGGTTTTTTCCTAGCCTCAAACCAACTTACTTACTGCTACACGAATGGATTGGGAGGAGGATTACCATGTAAACGGATGTATTCTTTTTGTAAGTCTTGAAAATATTCTGCCAAGCATTGCCCTGTTTCAATCCAGTAAAGTTCTTTTTGATGGATGTAATCATTGCATTCACAACAAAATGTGTGCTCATTGTATAGGAATGGGTTAACTAGGTAGCTACGAATTATTTCCTCTGGCATCCTTGTTGCACCGTTACAATGTGGGTGGATGTAAGCTTGCGGAACTATATCAAGTGCGCCCTGATAACGGCGTTCTGGATGAATAGTAACATGGTCAGTCATTTGACCATCTGCCAAAGGTTCTGTGTGCTTTTCTCTGTGCATCGGATAAAGCGGCAGGAAGATGAGTTGGTGGCAGAATGCACAACGAACAAAAGGTATGGTATACAGTCCTGGCTTAGTTGTCCTAATATATCCAAGTCCTGCTTCAAGCTGCTCCCATTCCCAATCTGGAATACTCTCTAAGACTCTTTGTATATCGGCTTGATTGCCAGTGACACAATCAATTACTACTGGATAAAAGTCGTCCCAGTAACCTTTATGAAGGTTGCCCTCATATAGAGCGACTGTAGCCAACCTTGTACCCACTGGTGGTACTCCGTTCTTCATCCACTTAAGGGGTTGAGGCAAAATTTTGATCGCATGACGTGGCGCTTTACCTGTAGTGAGGTCTGTGAATACTGCAACTAGAGGTGGCTTTAATGCAACAACAACACCAGGATTGACACAACCATAAAGGAAGTGTTCGCGGGTACGGATTGTCAGAAATATAAGTTTTTTAAGAATCCAAAATATTCCTATGCCGAAAAAAATATTAAATATAGCAATTCCAAATAATGCAGATGGCAGAAGATGTAAACTTTTGCCCTCACGCAGTGTTCCGAAAAACGCAAACCCAAAAATCCAATTGGTAAGAAAAGCTAGCACAACCACAATGGTGAGCGGAAAAATCAATTCAATTGGTTCGCTAGGAAATGAACGAATCCAATAGAAATAATCAATATGCAGATTTCCAGGATTTGACGCATGGGTACTAGCATCTACTGTAAAAGGGCGTTGTGGTTGATTTACCATTGTTGTACTCAGCTACCTAATTTTTTAGTTTTTAGCTCAAATTGTTAGTACGAGATTGAGGCATCTACTTCAACTTATGCTTAAAATTAGGTTGCCCTTAAATAACATGAAATCTAACGCCCAGTTTACCGAACGGTTGCCATAATTTAAATACGATCGCTCCCACCCACCATGCAATTTGCAGATTTCTGGTACATTGTCGCACTCAGCGAACAGTTACAACCTAACCAAGTATTATCACGCACCGTTTTAGGAGAATGGTTAGCGATATTTCGCGGTGAAGATGGACAACCCGTAGCTTTGCGCGTAGGCGTAGCCCGTCGTAGACATCGCTTCATTTACTCACTACCAATATTTTTTAACTCCCCTGGTGCAATTACTAAAATTCCTGCGCTGACAAATCCAGACGCATCACGAGTTACGATCGCATCAACCCCATGTGCTATTCCACAAGCACACTGCACCGCATCCTCAAAATCTTGAAAATTAAGTGCGATTGCTCGTTCCAAAATTCCTCTATCGACTGCACAAATATTTAAATCTGTCAGAATTTGTGCGATCGCATCTTGAGCAGCGATCGCACCCGATATTTTGCGGACAATGTAATAGATATTTGTAATTGTTGTTGCTGCAATAAACCCCTCGATTTCACCAGCATCAATTTTTGCAAATAGTTTTACCGCATCCTCTACAAAAGGTTCTCGCTCTTGTAAAAAATCAAGCACAACATTTGTATCAATTAAAATTCGCATTATTGATATTTTTCAGTCAGATAGTTAACATAATCTACTTCAACATCTTCACTTGATATTTCTGTAGTTTTTGCAATCCCTCGCAGTCGAGACAAGTTACCCTTTTTCAATTCAGAACTAGTTTCTTGCTGTAGCGACTCCAAAAGGATCTGCACTAATGTCCAGCGATCGCTAATTGGTAACTCTAATACCTGCTTTTGCAATTGTTCTAATGTCACGATCGTTTCCTCGTCTTAGGTTATCTCATTTTTAATTGTAAATTAGCTCTTTTGGAATTCGATAGTTACAGAAATGCTGTTCTACTCAAGACATTGCCATAATTTAAATACGATCGCTCCCACCCACTATGCAATTTGCAGATTTCTGGTACATTGTCGCACTCAGCGAACAGTTACAATCTAACAAAGTATTATCACGCACCGTTTTAGGAGAATGGTTAGCAATATTTCGCGGTGAAGATGGACAACCCGTAGCTTTGCGCGATCGCTGTTTACACCGTAATAGCCGTCTATCAACAGGTAAAATCTGTAACGGTGCTTTACAGTGTCCCTATCATGGTTGGGTATATGACGCGGTTGGTAATGTCATTGCTGTTCCAGCGGAAGGAGATGATTTCAAACCTTCCCCACAGCGTCGAGCCAAGGGTTACGCTACCAAAGAACAGGATGGCTATGTTTATGTGCGGTTAGCCGATAGCGTTGATTTTGAACCCTTTTCTATGCCTCACTATGGACAAACAGGATGGGAGACGGTACGGGTAATTAACCGTTTTGCTAACAATGTTACTAATTGTGCGGAGAACTTTATTGATATTCCCCATACGGCTTTTGTTCATCCTGGTGTTTTCCGTACTTCCCGCCAACAAAAGTTAGAGATGACTGTAGAACGCTGTAATGGTTCGGTTTTGGTGGAGTATCGCAACGAAAACAGTAATTTGGGATGGTACAGCCGTTTTCTGAATTTGCAGGGTGCAGAGATTAAACATAGCGATCGCTTTTATATGCCCAATATTACCTCTGTGGAATATAAAATGGCACAGAATCGCCATTTGTTCATTACCAGTCAATCTATTCCAGAAACCGATAATTCAACTCTGGTTTACACCGATGTCACCTATAACTACGGTATTTGGAATAAGTTAGCACGTCCCTTTGTGCGGTGGACTGCTCAACACATTATCCGTCAAGATGTGGAAATTTTGGGTATTCAGGGAGAAGCGATCGCTAAATACGGGACACAATTTTATAATACGCCTGCGGACACAATTCATATATTTGTCGAGTCAATTATGGCAGCTATATCTCGTGGAGAAGATCCGCGTTTATTGCCAAATCAATTAGTAAAAGTTACATTTTGGGTTTAAAAAATAATATTATCTCCGCATAAATTAATTATGATTTTCCCAGTCATTTTTCCTTGTTCAATCCATCACAGCTAACACAGCTTTTGGCAATAACTTATCTTTAAACCAAACAATTCTGGCGGGGACATCATTTAATTTTACTCCCGCTTTTTCTAAATTAAGTCGCTCGGAAATTGCCAAAATCAAATCATCACGTCCAGCCCGCCGCACCTGAGAAAACTTCTTTTGTAAATATTCTGGTCGCCAATAACCAACAATTTCTAACAAGAAAGTGCGTCCATCAGGATGCACCAAGCGAAAATCAGGAATCATTACGCTACCAGGAATTGGGATCAAATCAACTTCTCGCTCTAATGCCCAACCACTTTTCAACGCATCCCATTTATCAGCAAAGGATGCCTCTAGCATACTATCGTAGGGCTTACCTGGTGGATAATGGGATACCAAACCACATTCGGAATTGAGAGTAAAACGTCCAGTTTTCCAAGTATTTGTATAAGCATCGCGGGTTTGGAGAATCGAAGAAAGACTCCATTTAGTAACGTGAAGTAAAGCCGGAATAAGTTTAGCGATCGCTAATCCATATCGCGTACTAGGATTAAATAAACTCGTCGGCCCGTCAATAGTAATTGTAAACCCGTGGTCAGCATCACCTTCAATATAAGCCATCAATTGAAACAACTTTAAATAGCGAAATAACAACTTATATTCTCCTGGAACATTCCGGTGAGCATTTAACACCAGTTGACTGGCCTTATAAAACACACCCTGTACTTGAGATAAGTTATATCGATTTAACAAATCTGGCGCTGTTGGTGCCTCAAACACTGTCAAAATCTTATTTTCAGATAAATCAGCATAGAGTCCATTCCGAACCTGTTCTAACAAAACTTCCCGCTCAAGTTCTTGAGTTAACTCATCAGCAATTTTACTCAAAGTAACTTGGGTTGATTCCCGACTAGCAACAGACTTTGCAGCCAACGAAAACACCCGTTCTCTTAACATTTGTGGTTCCAGCGGACTAACTATCTCAAAAGTGCAAAAACTGCTTTTGAGAATATAAGCTAACCCCCGCTTCACTCGATAATCTGTAGAATCTCCTTCAAAATCAGTTAGTTGTCGCTCAAGCATACCTTGAGTCTTCCCCACTGCTGATTGAAAATAATTAATTAACTCAATCGCCAACTCCGAAGTTGCTCGATCAATCTTCAGTCTCTTCGGGATGATCTCCTCCCCGTTTTGGCGATGCATCAGTAAATCTGTTGGTAACATCTGCTGAATTTTGGATTTTAGATACTTCGACTTCGCTCAGTATAAGTTTTGGATTTTGGATCGAATAATTAATTTCTAACTGTTCCGCAGCCTTCAAACTCCTTTCCTTCCCACTCCCATACACAACCTGTAACTTCCCTTGATTTTCCCCTTGCCCCCTTGTCCCCTTGTCCCCTTGTCCTCTTCTCCTAGCCGAAGTCCCCTCTTCACTCGTATCCTCCGCCACTACCTCATACAAAATCGCCTGTTTATTCTCAATATTCCCCTTCCGTAAAACCCTACCCAACCGCTGAGTATACTCCCTAGCCGAACCAGTCCCCGATAAAATAATTGCAACAGTTGCCGCAGGTACATCAACACCTTCATTCAAAACATGAGAAGCAACCAAAGTATTATATTTACCCTCTCGAAACTTGGTTAATATCTCATGCCGTTCTTTCACAGGAGTTTGATGAGTAATTGCCGGAATGAGCAACTCTTGAGAAATGCGGTAAACCGTCGCGTTATCCGCAGTAAAAATCAAAATTCTTGCCGGATAATGTTCTGCCAATAAATTAATCAGAATTCGCAACTTTCCATCAGTACCCAAAGCGATATCTTTCGCTTCTCGATGCGCTAACATTGCCCTACGTCCAGATTGCGAGCGCGCACTCATTTGCACGAACATTTGCCAACCTTGCAAACTCCCCAAAGAAATCTTTGATTGCTTCAAAAAGTCGTTGCGGGTTTGAATTAACTGGTTGTATCTTTCCCGTTCAAGTTGCGATAACTTTACCTTAATTTGGACAATTTCATGCTCTGCTAATGCCTTCCCTGCCAAATCTTCAGCGCGTTTGCGATATACTTCTTGACCAATGAGGATATTTAAGTCAGCGTGCTTGCCATCAGTACGTTCCGGTGTCGCGGAGAGTCCCAGGCGATAAGGTGCGATCGCATATTCTGCAATTACTCGATTAAAATCTGTTGGTAAATGATGACATTCGTCAAAAACAATCAACGCATATTGATTTCCCAACGTCTCAGCGTGAATTGCGGCACTATCATAAGTTGCAACTAAAATTGCTGTTCGATCCCGCGAACCACCTCCCAGTAATCCCACCTCAGCATCGGGGAAAGCCGCTACTAAATGTGCATACCACTGATGCATCAAATCTAAAGTTGGTACTACAATCAGCGTCGTGCGTGGCGTTGACTGCATCGCCATTTGCGCCAAATAAGTCTTTCCCGCCGCCGTGGGAAGCACAACCACCCCTTGCCTACCCGCCAGTTTCCAAGCTGCTAGCGCCTCAGTCTGGTGAGAATAGGGTTCCATTTCCAGAGTAGGAACCAAATCTACAGGATAAAATTGCTTGGCCTCATCGATAAAATTCACATCTTCCGCTTGTAGTGCTTCCACTAGCGATCGGTATCTAATTGCTGGGATGCGGAATTTTTCAACTCTATCATCCCACGTAGCATAGTCCATCCAACCTTTACCGCGTGGTGGTGGATGCAAAATTAATGTGCCACGATCAAAATTTAATGTAGGGGTACGAGCCATTTTGGGGATTAGGGACTGGGGATTAGGGACTGGGGATGGGAAAGTTTTTCCTAGTCCTCAGTACTTGGTATCTAGTATCTAGTATCTAGTATCTAGTCCCCAGTCCCCAGTCCCCAGTCCCCATTCCCCAGTCTATTGATTACTAATAACGCAAAAAGTGCATGATTCATCCAACTAACTCCGACAAAACCCAACTAGATGCGCTCATTAGTCATGGAATGTCCTATCGACAAACCACCAATAACCTGTCTGAATTTTACAAAGAACAGCGACAGAGCTTTTTGCTGAAACATCTGTAATTGCAGGCGCAGATTATATTAATAGCTGGGTTGACTTTTATTACTTTTTTTCTTTGGGTAAATTCACAATTAGAAGGCAAAATATATGCTTTTAAAATTGTCTATGACGGGCTACGCCTACGCATTTTCTAGCTGATTTTGGGAATAATCTTTTAGCTAGCTGCATAAAAGGAGAAGCCACATTGAGAGGAACACGTTCCCTTCTAGCGCCTTATGCTGTGGCACTATTGGCTGTTGGTAGCGTATTGCTATTAACACTATTGCTACAGCCACTACTCAAACCAAGTATTTTTCTGCTATTTTTTGCTGCTGTGGCGGTTAGTGCCTGGTATGGCGATATGGAAGCAGGGTTACTGGCTACTGCTTTGTCTACTTTAGCCGTCAGCTACTTTTTCTTAGAACCAGTGTTTTCGCTCTTGGTTGTAAGTCTTGACAACATACTGCGCTTATGCTTGTTTGTACTGGTGACAACAATTATTAACTTGCTGAACTCAGAATTACGCACTGCCAAACAACATCTTCAAACGAGTTTGCAGAAACTACAGGTGAGCGAAGCCAGATTTAAAAGGTTGGTAGAGTCCAACATTATTGGGGTAATTGTAGCCAATATGGACGGGGCGATCGCAGAAGCTAATGATGCTTTTTTACGAATGGTAGGTTATTCTCAGGAGGATTTGCTAGCAGGACGAGTCAGATGGCACGACATGATCCCACCAGAATATATTGAAACTAACAACAGTGCAATCGCAGAACTCAAAACTAAAGGCGTGTGTCAGCCTTTTGAGAACGAATACATCCGCAAAGATAAGAGCCGCGTTCCTATTCTGTTAGATTCTGCTTTATTAGAAAATAACCAAAATCATATTATTTCTTTTGTGATTGATATAAGCAAACGCAAACAAGCAGAACTTGCCCTTTCTAAAAGCGAAGAACGCTACCGCACTTTTTTAGAGCAGAGTTCAGAAGGTATTTGGTGCATCGAACTGGAAGTACCAATTTCGCTAGATTGTCCAGAAGATGAACAAATTCAACATTTTTACCAATATGGTTACTTGGCAGAATGCAATAATGTTATGGCACAGATGTATGGCTGTTCTCGTGCCGAAGAAATTATCGGTGTCAGATTAGGAGACTTTCTTGTTGCCTCCGATCCACATAATATTGCATACCTGCGTAACTTTATCCGTTCTAACTACCGACTAATTGATGCCGAGTCTCATGAAATAGATAAGCAAGGTAATTCTAAATATTTTTTGAATAATCTAGTGGGAATTGTCGAAAATGGGTTTTTAGTGAGAGCGTGGGGAACTCAACGCGACATCACAGAACGCAAACGAGCCGAAGCAGCACTCCGTCAACGAGAAGATGAACTGCGTCTAATTACCAATGCTGTGCCCGTCAAAATTTCTTATGTTGATAGCGAGCAGCGTTATCGCTTTAATAATAAAGAATATGAAGACTGGTATGAGCTTCCTGCTTCCGAAATTTCTGGTAAACATATTAGAGAAATTTTGGGAGAGTCGGTTTATCAGTCTATTCTTCCTTATGTAGAAGCAGTACTTTCAGGAGAGCAAGTAACTTACGAAACCCAATTACCCGATAAAGATGGCACAAACCGTTACGTGAATGTCACTTACATTCCCCAGTTCAGTCAGGAGGGGAAAGTTGCAGGATTTGTTGCCCTTGTCACAGATATTACACTTCACAAGTTAGCAGAAGCAGCTCTCAAACAAAGCGAGAAACGGTTAAAGATGCTGACTGAAAAAGTCCGCGTGATTCCTTGGGAGGTAAATGCTAATACTGGGAATTTTACTTACGTAGGGCCGCAAACTGTTGAGATTCTAGGCTATCCATTGTCAGACTGGTACACCGATAATTTCTGGGAAAAAAATATGCATTCAGAAGATCGGCAGTGGGCTATTCAGTATTGCCAAGAATCTTCTTTATCACTAAATAATTACGAATTTGAATACAGAATGTTAGCTGCTGATGGCAGAGTTGTCTGGCTATATGACATTGTAAATGTAGTGCGGGATGAAAATGGCCCACAGTTACTGCATGGATTCATGATTGATATTAGCGATCGCAAGCAAGCAGAGCAAGAACGCGAAGAACTGCTGAAACGCGAACAAGCAGCACGCGCCGATGCCGAAACTGCAAACCGGATGAAGGATGAGTTTCTCGCCACACTCTCCCACGAACTCCGTACACCCCTCAATGCTATACTGGGCTGGACACAGCTACTTATAACTCGAAACTTCGATCGAGCTACTACTGGCCGGGCACTAGAGACAATTGAACGGAATACTAGATCGCTGACACAACTAATTGAAGATGTTCTCGATGTATCACGAATTATTAGAGGCACACTCCATTTAAAGAGGGAGCAGGTTGAACTTGTATCGCTTGTAGAGGCGGCAATTGATACTGTGTATCCAGCAGCCCAGGCTAAAGAGATTAGCATCAAATGTAAATTCGACCCGAAAGTGGAGATAGTTGTGGGCGATGCCAACCGCTTGCAACAGGTTGTGTGGAATTTGCTCTCCAACGCCGTCAAGTTTACACCCAAGGGCGGCAGGGTTGATGTGCAATTAGAGTGTATTGAATCTTACGTGCAAATTCGGGTGAGTGATACGGGAGCGGGAATTGCTGCCGAATTCCTACCCCATGTATTTGAACGCTTTCGTCAAGCTGACAGTTCCAGCACGCGATCGCATGGCGGACTAGGATTAGGGTTAGCGATCGTCCGTCACTTAGTAGAATTACACGGTGGTACAGTGTTAGCCGAAAGTCCAGGAATTGGACAGGGGGCGACATTCGTTGTCAGTCTGTCAATGAAGGCTATTTAGGATGGAGGCAGGGGGCAAGAGGCAGAAGTTCTTTTATTTTGAATTTTGAATTTTGAATTTTGAATTGATTTCTCCCCTGCCTTCCTTCGGTAATGTCAATTTAAATCATTCTCAAGTCTTATACCACTTTGAAAAAAGAATGCAACAGATACATACGGACATACCTTTGTTGTGTCTGGCTTTCTTAATTTTGAATTTTGAATTTTGAATTTTGAATTGGTATTAGTGTTTCCCAATCTAAATCTGATGCTATTTGAGCAAGTTTATCTAAATCAGTCAGGTTATCTAGATAGGGTAAGCAGCCTAAAACTGGCGTGTTAGTGAGTGATTGAATCAATTGAGATGGTGTCCAGTCGGCTATTTCTGCATCCGTTCGGGGTTGTACGCAGTTCAAAACAATGCCTTTGAGATTGACGCGCGATTGTCTAGCTAATGCTACATTCGCCACTGCTTGAGCGATCGCACCCAATCTCACTGGTACTACCAATACTGTTGGTAAACGCCATTCCCCCGCTAAATCAGCTACCGTTAATTCTTCAGTTATTGGCGAACCTAACCCTCCCAAGGCTTCTACAAGTACAAAATCACGCTGCGATCGCAACTTAGACAAAGCTTGCCAAACTACTGCTAAATCTACTTGGCGATTTTCCTTTGCTGCTGCTATGGGAGGAGCCAGAGGTGCTTGAAAGTATAAAGGTGTAATTTCTTCAGCAGATTGTTCTAGCACGAATAGCTTTTGATACCACTCGCGATCGCCAATCCCCGATTGAATCGGTTTCATAATTCCCCAGTGATGCTGCGGGTAATATTTTTGCCAATAAGCTGCTAACGCTGTTGTTAAAACAGTTTTACCAGCTTCCGTATCAGTTCCAGTAATCAGTAGTGTGTTTAACATTAATTTCTTTGGCCAGAAAATGGTTGGGTTCCATCAGTCGGCGGCAAAGTCGGCGCTTCAGTAATGGTCGGAAGTGGCAAGGGTGTTTCTGTGGGAATTGGCAAGGGTGTTTCTGTAGGAAGTGGCAAAGGTGTCTCTGTAGGAAGTGGCAAGGGTGTTTCTGTGGGAATTGGCAAGGGTGTTTCTGTGGGAATTGGCAAAGGTGTCTCTGTGGGAATTGGTTTGACTGGTTTTTCTAATGCAACATTGAGATTGTAATTGCTTTCGGCAACACCTGAAAGCAGAGTTAACTCAATAGTATATCTACCAGTAACCAACAATGTGCCTTGATAAAATGTGACTTGTTGGGCAGTATTCTCAATTGGTTGTCCATTGGGACTTAAGACTGTTAGCAAAATGCTGCTTCCTGGGTCAATAGACGTATTTAATTTAGTACCTTCTCGTCCAAAAAAGCTGTATTGGATAATTTGATTTGCTTTGAGAGTACCTTCAACCGCGATCGGGTTAGATGTTGTAAGGTTGAGGCGCTTAGTAGATATAACAGGGCGATCGTTAGTAGGTGTGGATGTTGGTGTTAATGTCGGTGTTGGTGTCAGTGTGGGTATAGATGTCGGTGTCGGTGTGAATGTAGTACCACCAGAAATTACTGGTGAAGGGAAATTTTGTGGAAGCGTCTCATCTGATGTTTTTGACTGACTGCGGATGGAACTGACTATTGCCCAAGAACCAAATCCTGCTACGATCACTACACCAATGGCAATTGCGACGATCGCTAACGGATTATCCAAAATTGAGTTAGTGGGACTTGGTGGAATCACAGGATCGGTTTTCTTGGGCGAAGCTGCTGGTGCTACTAAGTCAGGACGGCGACTAACTGCCATTGTCTGCAAGTTAGACACATTTACATTCGGAAGACTGACTTCATGTAAAGGTTGTAGTGCTTGAGATACACTAGTAGCACTTTGATAGCGATCGCTCGGTATATGATTCAACATTCGATTCAACACTAGAGCAAATCGCGGGTTCACTTTTACCCACCGCTGCCAATTCCAAGTTAGTTGGTTTTGATCGAATAGATCCTTTGGTTCTTTACCAGTCAGCAAAACAATCGCGCTTACCGCTAATGCATACAAATCACTACTAGGATAAGCTCCTCCTGTTTGCATTTGTTCGCTGGGAGAGTAGCCTAATTTTCCCACGGTGGTTTCTGGCAGGGGATTATTTGGCGATTGTAAACGCGTTGCCAGTTCCTTCACTACCCCAAAGTCAATTAACACAGGTTTCGCATCACTATCTCGCAAAATAATGTTTTCTGGCGAGATATCCCGGTGAATAATGCCTCGACTGTGAATATGCTCTAAAACAGGCAACAACAACTCTATTAGCTGCAATACTTCAGCCTCTGTGAAAGTTTTACCCACAGCTTGACGTTCAGCCAGCAGAGTGCGGTAAGTCTGACCTGCAACGTAGTCCTCCACCAAAAATAAGCGTTGGTCTTGCTCAAATCTTTCCCGAAATTTCGGCACTTGTGGGTGTTCGATTTGATATAAAATGGCAGCTTCTCGGTGAAAAAGCTCTTGTGCCCTCTCCCAATCCAAAGCCGACCTTGCTGTTGAATTCAATTCTTTGATCGCGCAAAGTTCGTTAAAGCGCCTCTGGTCTTCTGCCAGATAGGTTCTACCAAATCCTCCTTGTCCGAGAATTTGAATTATGCGGTAACGGTTTTGCAAGACAGTGCCAACTGTAATCGGTGGTTGCATGATCGGTTGATTGAGTGTAGTAGCAACTGAGGAGATCGCCCACAAAGATTAAGTCCAAGAGGCGACGGACAGTTACCTGCGGCAATATTCTACTATACTCAACAAGTAGACTCTACCAGAGCAAGGTTGTTTCCTACTGCATAACTCCTCAATTCAATTTCTCTGCCTGAGAAAACGATAAATTTTGAAATATTCAAAATTAACTTGAGAATCGAAGTTATACAAATCACTCATCTCTTTTTCAATCAATCCTGTGGAAAAATAAAAATTGCAATCGGCTAACTGTGCTTGTGTAAGCCAAGCTTCTGCACAATAAAATAGCTAGCGATCGTCTTTATAAAGAATAGTGTTATAGCGTTTCCTAGTCTGCTGAGGTACAAATCTCTGAGTACTTCTGCGCTTTACTTTGCGTCCCTTTGCGTTTCAAAATATTATCTATACCTCACGTAACTGGTAATCGCTATATCTCACTCAATAATGATTTATTTAGCACTACAAATCTTGATTTTGTCAATTCTTATTTAAGCTAGATGGCGTTTCTCTTCGATCCCAGATTTGGGCTACTGCATCAAAAAATTTTAAAATTTTTCATCTGCAAAGTTCTCAAAATTCTGCCATTGGGCTATTTACCGAATTTATTCGCTCGGCGATCGCCCCAACATCCAAAATTACGATTCGTTTGAATCGCTGGGCAGAGGCAGTTCTCGCTGCACCCAAGTAGAGCGATCGCAACCACTCAAAAATCAGGCATACCCAAAAGTCCTAATTTTATCTCAGCAATAATACGGTCACTAACTAGTTCAGATGTGATTCGTCGCTTCTACTTGACAGGATGTTCGCAAACAAATTCAATATCAATGATATTCAACAATTTTTCTATATTCAACTAAAATCTTTTAAGTAAAAATATTTACAATAAATTACTTAGATTAAATTACTTGTGTTAAGTAAGATTAAGTATCAAAAAAACATCTTTATTTAATCTTTATCTAAAAACTTGCTAGTGCGTGGATAAATTTTGTCCACTGCCAGCTTTTTTTAGGCTTTATAATAACTGTCACTTTTGTCAATGCGTAGGTCATAGAGTAATAAGCTACTCTTTGACTACTTAGTTACAAGTGCTATACTGTGTGAGAACAAACTTTTTAATATCAACTAAAGTTGTCAATGCTTTACTGTCAGCTATCAATGAGGTAATTAGAAGAACTTAGCACACCAATAATGTTTAAGCAATTAGGCTTATTTACCTCAACCAAAAAATTGAACTATAGACCTAGTGCATCGACTTGATGTCAGTTAAGCTATGAATAGCTTGTTTGCCAAGAAGACTAGATAAGTAGCGAATAATAATTTCATGGAAAAATGTTTAAATTTTGTATGGAAGCTTCAATAAAACTTACAGATGTTTTTTTAGGCTATTTCTTGGTTAAATCTATTAAATCTCTAATGATAATATTACTATGAATGCACATAGAGGATCTGCTGTGCTCAGTTCTGCAACTTTCAAAGTGCAACCATCTGCAACAGGACTGAACGATAATCATCGCCTGCGGCTGTTTTCTGGCTCTGCCAATTTACAACTGTCTCAAGAAGTCGCTCGTTATCTGGGTATGGACTTGGGGCCAATGATTCGCAAAAGATTTGCGGATGGAGAACTTTACGTTCAAATCCAAGAATCGATTCGAGGTTGTGATGTTTATTTAATCCAGCCATGTTGTCAACCCGTCAACGATCATTTGATGGAATTATTGATTATGGTTGACGCCTGTCGTCGAGCTTCTGCGCGACAGGTAACGGCAGTAATTCCCTACTATGGTTATGCTCGTGCCGATCGCAAAACGGCAGGACGAGAGTCAATAACCGCTAAACTGGTTGCTAACTTGATCGTGGAAGCAGGTGCCAACCGCGTTCTAGCAATGGATTTACACTCGGCTCAAATTCAAGGCTATTTCGATATCCCCTTTGACCATGTTTACGGTTCGCCAGTATTGCTGGATTATCTAGCAAGCAAAGAACTGCCCGATCTTGTGGTTGTTTCCCCCGATGTTGGCGGTGTAGCGCGTGCCAGAGCATTTGCCAAAAAACTGGATGATGCTCCACTGGCAATTATTGACAAACGTCGTCAGGCACATAATGTTGCTGAAGTGTTAAATATCATCGGCGATGTTAAAGGCAAAACGGCAGTGTTAGTAGATGACATGATCGACACTGGGGGAACGATCGCAGAAGGAGCGCGATTACTGCGTGAAGAAGGAGCGCGTCAGGTATATGCCTGTGCAACTCATGCAGTATTCTCTCCACCAGCGATGGAGCGGTTGTCTAGTGGCTTGTTTGAGGAAGTCATTGTCACCAATACTATTCCCATACCAGAAAACAATCGTTTTCCACAACTTGTGGTGTTGTCAGTAGCTAATCTGTTGGGAGAAACTATCTGGCGAATTCATGAAGATACTTCAGTTAGTAGTATGTTTCGCTAAGATTGCCATTAGTGTTATAGGCATAAATTACCCACACTGTACCCGTTTGGGGGGTCAGTGTGGGCTTTTAGTTATTACGCTCCTGTTTCAGTCGAAAGGAGCTTTTTCATGTGTGGAGTAAAATAAATGCAGCAGTGTCAAATTAGAATACTTTGATTCAGTTTGAACAATTTGGGTAAAGAGGACAAAGGAATGGTTACAACTCCTAAAAAAGTCATTTCAGTTTTACCTTTGGAAAATGGCGATCGCTTATCTCGCTACGAATTTGAGCGGCGCTATCAGGCAATGCCACATTTAAGAAAAGCTGAACTGGTTGAGGGAGTTGTGTATATCACGGCATCGCCACTGAGAATTAAAAGTCATGGCGAACCACATGGAGACTTGATCGGGTGGTTATGGAACTATAAAACTGCAACCCCTGGCGTTATTTTGGGAATTGAACCCACAGTGCGTTTAGATCCAGATAATGAACCACAGCCTGACGCGGTACTATTCATTCCCGGCAGACAGGCATCGATTAGTGAAGATGATTATATCCAAGGCGCACCCGAACTGGTGATAGAAGTAGCAGCAAGCAGTGCAGCCATTGATTTACATGACAAAAAACGCACCTATCGACGCAATGGAGTACAGGAGTATATTGTCTGGCGAACATTAGATAATCAATTAGATTGGTTTAGGCTGCAAGCGGACGAGTATGTTTCGCTACCAATTGATGACCAGGGAATTATTCGCTCTCAAGTGTTTCCGGGGTTGTGGTTAGCAGTACCTGCCTTGTTGTCAGGAGAAATGGCAACGGTGTTATCTGTCCTGCAAGCAGGTTTAGCTGCCACTGAACAGCAGGAATTTATGCAAAAGTTAAAATAATTCGTAATTCGTAATCAAGTTTTGTAACGGGGATTTGCTCTGCATGGGAACGAGAGACTCTCTACTTCCTTAACGATATAGCCAAACCCGAAGTAGTGAAAGCAACTGCTCGGTATCTACAGGTTTGGTGATGTAGTCAGAGGCTCCAGCTTCAATGCACTTTTCTTTGTCACCTGGCATAGCTTTGGCAGTTAAAGCAATGATTGGTAGTGAGCGAAACTGTTGTTGTTGGCGGATGGCGCGGGTGGTTTCGTAACCATCCATTTCTGGCATCATGATATCCATCAAAACTATATTAATCTCAGGATTAGCTTGCAGCCTCTCTATGCCATCTCTGCCATTTTCGGCAAATAGCACTTGCATTTGATAGCTTTCTAAAAAGCTAGTCAAGGCAAAAATATTTCTGAGGTCATCATCTACAATCAAAATTTTCCGATTAGCCAGCACTGGGTCAGTTTGATGTAGTTGCTCTAACATTTGCCGCTTTGGTGTGGGCAAATTTGCTTGCACCCGATGCAAAAATAGGGCAGTTTCGTCTAACAACCGCTCTGGCGATCGCACATTTTTAATAATAATTGTTTCTGCTAGTCCCCGCAGCTGGGTTTCTTCTTGTCGGCTGAGTTCTTTGCCGGTGTAAACAATTATCGGCAGTTTCAAAAGCTTGGGTTCAAGTTTTATCTGCTCAATTAGGGCAAACCCGCTCATATCGGGCAGACCGAGATCGAGTACCATACAATCAAAGTGATGCGATCGCAAAATCGAGAGAGCTTCTGCCCCCGTACCTACTGCTGTACTCTGGACATCGCCGTTACCAATCAGTTCGATAATACTTTGAGCTTGTACGGGATCGTCTTCTACGATCAGGAGATTTCTTACTTGACGCTCAATAAAGTCTTTAATATCAGTCAATACCTGAGTTAGCGCTTCTGGAGACACGGGTTTTTGGAGATAGGTAATTGCTCCTAGCTGTAATCCCCGTTGTTGTCTTTCATCAACAGAAAGTATGTGTACTGGTATATGTCTGGTATCTGGTTTATGTTTGAGACGATCCAGCACCGTCCAACCATCCATCTCTGGCATGTGGATATCTAGCATAATCACATTAGGTTTAAACTGTTCTGCCAGTGCTAGACCTTGTTTGCTTTGTAAAGCAACAATAGTTTTAAAACCCTGCTGACGTGCCATATCTAGTAAGATGCGGGCGAATTTATCGTCATCTTCGATAATTAGCAAAATGCGATCGCCTGGTTGAATTATTTCTCGGTCATCTGGAATCTCGTGGGGTAAGCTGGGAAGTACTTTCGCTGATGGAGAGATGTCTACAGTTGGGGGTCTGTTTTCCACCATTGGCAGTTCTTTTATGGTCGATGCTGTACGGCTTGGGGTGGTTGGCTCAAGGGGTGGTGTGGTGATATTTTGACCGTGCTTTTCCTGTTGTTTGGGCAAGTAAAGGGTGAAGGTGCTTCCCTGTCCTGGCTGGCTGAGTAGTTCAATTCTCCCTCCCAACAGTTGAGCTAATTCCCGGCTAATGGATAAGCCCAAACCAGTTCCGCCGTACTTGCGGCTAGTTGTGCCATCTGCTTGCTGAAATGCCTCGAAAATAATCTTCTGCTTTTCGGCTGGAATGCCTATGCCGGTGTCGCTGACGGCAAAAGCGATCGTGGAATTATCAACTTGAAATATTTGTAACTTTACACCTCCCTGTTCTGTAAATTTAAAGGCGTTAGCGAGGAGATTTTTCAGGACTTGTTGCAGACGTTTGGAGTCGTTATAAATTGTTGGGGGTAACTTCTCATCCCGTTCAATAGTAAAACTGATTTCTTTATTATGGGCAACTTGCCGGAAAGTCTGCTCTAGAGATGTTTCCAAATCTGCAAGAGCAATTTGCTCAATATCGAGCGACATAGTACCGGACTCAATTTTTGCCAAATCTAGAATGTCATTGATCAATTCCAGCAAGTCAGTCCCAGCCGAGTAAATAGTCCGACTGTACTCTACCTGTTTGTCGGTCAAGTTGTTAAGAGAGTTATCTGCTAGCAGCCTTGCTAAAATTAATAGGCTATTTAACGGTGTCCGCAATTCGTGAGACATATTCGCCAGAAATTCTGACTTATATTTGGAAGACAGAGCCAGTTGTGCAGCTTTTTCTTCCAAAGACTTCCTCGCTCGCTCGACTTCCTGGTTCTTGCGGCCCACTTCCCGATTTTGAACTTCTAACAATTCTGCTTTTTCTTCTAGCTCCTCATTTAGTTGTTGCAATTCTTCGTTAGATTGCTTGACAAGGAATTGTGATTCTTCTAACTCGTGCGCCTGTTCTTCCAAGCGTTGATTGCTTTGCTGTAGTTCTTCTTGCTGGGTTTGCAGTTCTTCTGTTAAAGCAACAGACTCTTCAAGTAGTTGCTGTGTTTGCAATTGTGAAGCGATGTTATTTAAAAATACACCCAGATTTTCACTCAATTGTTCTAAAAATGTTAGGTGCAACTGGTTAAAAGGCCCAAAAGAGGCAAGTTCAATTACAGCATTTACCTGCCCCTCAAATAGTATGGGCAAGACAATAATATTTAACGGTGGTGCTTCTCCCAAGCCGGAAGCGATGCGGATATAGTCACTGGGAACTTCTGTGAGGAGGATTCTTTGTTTTTCTAGGGCGCATTGTCCCACTAATCCCTCACCCAAACGAAACTGATTTGCTAGGTTTTTTCGCTCTTTATAAGCATAACCACTCAGCAACTTCAGCACAGGCTGGTCGTTTATGGAGTCCATCAGATAAAAAACGCCCTGTGATGCCCCAACTAGTGGTGCTAAATTCGACAATATCAGACTAGACACGCTTTCCAGATTTCGCTGCCCTTGGAGCATCTGAGTAAATTCAGCTAAGTTAGATTTGAGCCAGTTTTGCTCCTCATTTTTTTGAGTTGTATTTCGCAGATTAACGATCATCTCGTTAAAGGTGCGCGTCAACACACCAATTTCATCTTGGCGATCGCTATCTGGTAAACTTACCGATAAATCCCCATCCGCCATTTTTTCTGCCAAATCAGAAACTCGCTTCAGCGGTACTGAGATATGTCTGGTCAAGGCGAATCCAATCAAAGCTAAGAGCAAAGAAAATAAGGGAATACTATAGAAAATGCTGGCGAGCGTTTGCTGACCAGCTGCTTGTGCCTTCTCAGAGCGCTGTTTTAGCAGTGTATTCTCTTCATTTTTCATCGCCTGGATAACTTTCTGGATATTATCCATCAGTTGTTTACCCTGGTCTGTCAGAACAGCTTTTTGAGAAGCTTCTAAGCCCTGGCTTTGCCGTAGCTCTATGACATCTTTCATTACAGCCATTCTCTCGGTTAGTAGTGGCTGTAAAATATCAAGCCGATTTTGTTGGTTGGGGTTATCTGCCGTTAACCTTTGAAGTTCTTTAACTTTTTGATTCAGTACTTGAATAGCAGCGTTATAAGGTTCTAAATACCGCTGTTCTCCAGTAATAATGTAACCGCGTTGGCCTGTCTCAGCATTTGTCAGTTGCAAGTTGAGGTCTTCTAGCTGACTTAACACCTGGTAAGTATGGCTTTCTTTGCGCGAAGTTTGAATAAGCTCATTGGTGCTTTGGTAGGAGATGAAACCAATGGTGGTCAGAGTTGCCAAACTCAAGGCAAAACTCACTCCAATCTTGGGTCCAATCTTCAAACGGTTTAACATTACTCCAGGCACGTATTCAAATTATTTCTGTTTTTGAGACTATTTTGATTATGTTTTGGCTGTGCAAAATCAATGGGGGATATTTAGTTTATCTAGGATATACCTAATTTTTTGCACCCCAACTATTATCATTTGTATCCTAACTTTTTACAAATGTAAGGCACTTAAATAAGTATATAACTAAATACTAATATTTTTATCTAAGATTTTGACAAGAAGCCATTCAATAGTATAACTTCTTTCAAAAGAAGCAATTACTTGATTATATTTTTAATTTAATATTGCCGGGGATAGGTAAAAATTTTTGCTTAGATTCTAAATTTAACATTAGCTAAAAAATGATATCTTTAAATTTATATTGTAATGGTTCAATAACTCTGAAATTAATAAAAAGACTGGATAGTAAAATTAAACAGCCTAATCGGTAAAATTCAATTAATTAAAACGTAATTTATCTAGACACTAGATATAGTGTATTTCGCAATTGCATATGACATCTATGCCATTATACATCAATCTACGCAAACCGTAACCTTAGCGATCGCCAGCAGCATCCATTCCACAACAAAGTCAAGGTTTCAATAGAAGTATATAATTTATAGTACAAAAGTATTTTTAGGAACATGCACGCACAATCATGGCGTGTCGAAAAATCTGTTGATATCAACTTAATATTTAACTAGAAGTTATTAATCACCTGGCGATCGCTTCTAGCTGCATCAAGCTCGGATTGACTATAAATACTAAAATGTTGAACTTTGTTACTCTCTAAAATAGCTCTTGCACCTGCTACATAGATATCAGTGCCTTTTAGTACTAATAAGTAATGGCCAAGAGTCAGATGATGCTCATAATATTTAGTTAGCTCATCAGAAATTCCTAAAGTAGTATATTTATCTTGGGAGCTGCTGATATTCACCCCAGAAATATCACCCAGATTGCTTGTATTTTTAACAACTATTGATATCTGACTCATTGGAAAGCCGGCGGTTTTCAATTCAGTAACCGCTGCTTGTGCATCTTGATGTCGGTAAAAAATACCGAGTGCATATTTGTAGCGATTATTTGGGGTCGAGTATGGCTCAAAGACTCCCCATTGTTGAATATCGCGGCGATTAAAAATCCTCTTGGCAAGACGAAGTTCTATGTCTATACCGGTTACTATCACCAAATAGTAACCTTTACAGACAAGATCGCTATAACCCTGTGCTTGTTTTTCAGTAATTCCTAAACTTAGGAACAAACTGGATAAACCACCTGCTAAAGTGGTAGCGATCGCTGTTACTTCCGCTCCGGCTAAGATGACTGGGCCTATACCAGGAATTACCAAGAGGACTAGATCGACTGATAAATCAGCAATATTTCCTAAATAATCACTAGCAACAGCTCCAGCAGCATCTTTTAAGGATGTATTGCCAGTGTTTTCGATGATTCTAACACCAGCAATATCACTTTCTTCTGTATTCCGTGCAATAACAGAAACTTTGTCCATTGGAAAATTAGAAGCTTTTAGTTCCTGAAGTACCAATTGTGCATCGGAATACCCAGCGAAAACTCCTATAGTTCTTCGCTCTTTCTCTAATGTCATTTTATCGGTTTATTGCAGTTAGAAGTGATTCCCAAGATTGTTACCTCAATTTGAGGTAATTACACAGCGCGACGAGTCAGTAAACCCCAAAGGAAAATTAGTATCATTGCACCAATAACAGCAAATAAAATACTTCCTAGAGATAAAGCTCCGGCAGATGCAGCTGCTGCCGAACCACTTCCTAGTAATACTTGACCCAAATAACCACCGAATACGGCTCCAAGGATTCCTAATATAATTGTAGAGATAATACCGCCACCTTGGGTTCCAGGATAAAATAACTTAGCTAACGCACCTGCGATTAAACCCAAAACCAACCAAGCAATAATGTTAGTCATCGAATTTCTCCTTCACTAAAAATCTGCTTTATTTGCATTTGACTATTTCATATTAAAGTTTGCTTCTAAAATTTCCGATCTATCTAAAGAACTAATATCATAAATCTTTAGATATCATTTGAATATTCGTCAAGTCATCTTTGAGGATGAATATACAAATTAGTCACATTCTGTACATTCAACTATTTATATAGTAATCCTATTTGACATCATACAAGATGTAGATAAGGAAGCTAACCGCATTCTATATGAGACACTAGTGTAGCTTGCTTCCCTGTATGGGTAAGCATAGGACTTATTACAGAAGTGGGTTAAAGGGTAACGGTATGGAATTTTACTTTCCCTTTAACATGCACCCCAACCGGAAAGCAAAAGTTACTTTTCAAGAATCTGTAGTATTTCGTAGAGAAGGACAGAAAAGGAAGAAAAAATAAATATAGACATTTAAAGACATTTAACATCTAGATTTTTAATTTTCAAAAAAGCGATATTAGCCGTTCAAGGCTCAGGACTGGAGACTATAGAAAGAGCTAGTTGATATAGTTGGCGACGGGGAAGGGAAGTAAATTTTGCTAACTGACGGCTAGCTTGCGATCGCGATATTCCTTGACTAATTAACTGTTTCAATTCGGCTATCAATTCTGCTTCTGTCAGTTGGGGCTGACTGGCTGGAATTCCCGCTACAACTAATGTATATTCACCTTGGGGTTCTCGTTGAGTGTAGTAAGCGATCGCTTCGGCAATTGTCCCCCGCCAAAATTCTTCATACAATTTAGTTAACTCCCGTCCTAGCACAATTTGGCGATCGCTTCCCCAAACAAGAGCTAAGTCTTGCAAAGTATCTCGCAAACGGTGCGGCGATTCATAGAAAATCAAGGTGCGAGATTCTGTTTGCAGAGATTCTAAATGTTCTTGTCTCTGTTGAGTTTTCGCTGGGAGAAAGCCTTCAAAGACAAACCGATCTGTTGGTAATCCAGCTGCACTCAAAGCGGTAATTGCTGCACTAGCGCCAGGAATGGGAACTACAGGAATTCCCGCTTCAATACAGGCTTTCACTAGTTCATATCCAGGATCGGAAATACCCGGCATCCCCGCATCGCTCACCAGAGCGATCGCTTTATTATTAACTAAATGCTCTAATAATTCTGGAATACGGCTGGTACGATTGTGTTCGTGGTAACTCACTTGGGGTGTTTTAACTTGAAAATGCTGTAGTAGTTTACCAGTATGACGCGTGTCTTCCGCAGCAATGATATCCACAGTTTGCAAAATTCGTACCGCCCGAAAGGTAATATCTTCCAGGTTGCCAATTGGTGTGCCGACAACGTAAAGTGTTCCTGGTTTTGGATCGGTTTGCATGAGCAAGAGTTAAGAGTTAAGAGTTAGGGGTTAGGAGTTAAGAGTTAAGAAGTCAAAATAATAATTTACGTCTAATACGAATTGAGTATTGGTAACACTCCATACTCAAATATTGTTTTTTGACCCGATGAGAGTTTCTAATATCATGTCCGCCAAATTACCCATAATAAAAGAACCCCACCCCCAACCCCTCCCCGCCTGCGGGGAGGGGAGACAAAGCACAGCTTTGGCGGGGTGGGGTTCTTCGGGTTTAATAAGCAATCAAGCGGACATGATATAATTCATCAATTTCAGTGATTTTGGGTATTTCTGGTCTTTGAAGACGCGATAAATCGCGTCTCTACAACTGGCTTTTGGGCTTATATTGCGTCCTATCTTATTTCAATAATCTTAGTCCACTGAGGGTAACTAATACTGTGGAACCTTCATGGCCAATGACGCCGATGGGTAGGTTAATATTTCCGAGAAAGTTGCCGACTAAAAGCAACATAATGAAACTCAACGCTACAACTATATTTTGTTTTACTATGGCTTGCGATCGCCTGCCCAAATGTATCGCTACAGCAATTTTTTCTAACCTGTCTGCCATCAGTACGATATCTGCGGTTTCTAATGCCACATCACTACCGGATACTCCCATTGCTATACCCACAGATGCTTGCGCTAAAGCTGGTGCATCATTAATGCCATCGCCTACCATTGCCACAGTTTGATATTGTTGCTGTAAACGGCGGATAATATTCAGCTTATCTTCTGGTAGAAGTTGGGCATATACCCGATCGATTCCTACTGCTTTGGCGACACTGTGAGCAGTTTCCTGATTATCGCCGGTTAACATGACAATTTGTTCAACTCCCAATTTCTTCAAGCGGGTAATGGTTGCGGCGGCTTCCGCTCTTACTTCATCTGCAAGAGCAATTACACCCATCACCTCTGCTCCCCTCCTCGCTTGCGGGGAGGGGTTGGGGGTGGGGTTCTTCGCTACCCAAACCACAGTTTTACCTTCTTGCTCCCAAGATTGAGCCATTTTTCGCAGTTCTTCAGGGAAATTTGTGACATACTGCTGTACAAAAACAGCATTACCCACAATCACTTGTTGTTCTTGAGCAATTCCCACAATTCCTTGTCCCGGTATGGCTTGCACTTGGATTGCATCAACCAAATCTAAATCACCCTTCGGGTTCAACAGTTTCGACTCGACGGGAACCGCCTTTCCTTCTCTTCGAGAGGCTGCGCCAACGGAACGCTCCGCGTTCGCGGAGCGTCTCGCAGAGAAGACTCGAACTGTTTCACCAGCCGCTTGTACAATTGCCTTACCGATGGAATGTTCTGAATAGGATTCCACACTAGCGGCAGCTTTTAACACATCTTGTTGCGTGTATTTACTAATTGAAACTACCTGGAATACCTGCAACTGTCCTGTTGTCAGAGTACCAGTTTTATCAAATGCGATCGCTCGGACTTGGCCAATCTTCTCCAACTGTGCCCCATTTTTAAATAAAATCCCCTGTCTTGCACCATTGGCAATTCCCGAAAGCAGTGTGGGCATAATTGCAGCCATCAGCGCACAGGGAGAAGCCACCACAAGGAAAGTAAGCGCCCGATAAATTGTTGTTTCCCAATCCCAACTCCAAAGAAATGGCGGTAAAGTTGCCAGTAATATCCCAGCTACTACAATGACTTTGGCATATCCTTTCTCAAAGCGATCGATAAACTCTTGCGAAGGAGGTGCTTCTGTCTTTGCTTGTTCTACTAAACGAATTACACGCTGGATTAAACTGCTTTGGGCTGGTTTGTGTACCTTAATCTGCAATGCACCATAGCCGTTGAGCGTGCCGGCAAATACTTCTGCGCCCACTGTTTTCTCTACAGGTAAAGACTCGCCTGTAATTGCAGCTTGATTGAGGGTACTGTAACCAGATAAAATTATCCCATCAGTAGGAATTAGCTCTCCAGGTTTGACAACAATTTCATCACCCACCTTTAACTGACCGATCGGAATTTCTTCTTCTCTTCCCTGAAGTAAAACCCTTGCTGTATCTGGTGTTAAACTCATCAAACTGCGGATACTCCGCTCAGTTCGCTGCATTGCATAGCCTTCTAATGCACCACTGATGGCAAAGATCAGAATCAAAATTGCCCCATCAATAATTAAATGATATTCTCTTCGCCATAAGCCAAGACTAGCAGCACCAATGGCGGCGACAATCATCAGCAAATCTACATCGAGTTCTTTTTCTTTGAAGAGGGTAGTCAATCCTTCCCGCGCACTTTCATAACCGCCAATTATATAAGCGGCGGGTAGTAGCAGGAACGCCAATCCCAACCAACCGAGATGCAAGGCGAACCATCCGAGAAATAATAGGAATCCACACAAAAGGGCGGCTACGGTATCTGCGTGTTCTCTGGTGAATTGGCCCAAACGTTGGGGGTAGAGCATGAGAGGTGATATTAATAAGGACTCTCTCACGCTAAACCTTGACATTGATGTTAATGTCAAGCTTGATAATGATTTTGAAACGCAAAGGATCGCTGAGGGAAGCGCAGAGGTACGCAGAGTAAATCTTTATCTTTGTTGTTTTGGAGTAAATTTATGAATGCTGGTTGCTTAACTATTAAGGAACTTACGGAAGCGGTTGGTGGAGGTTTAACTCCGCGGATGGTGCGCCATTACCATCAATTGGGACTTTTACCGCAACCAGTGCGATCGCCAAGCAATTACCGTCTCTATACCAAAAAAGATGTTCTCCGGTTGCAACGGATTGTCGCACTCAAACAGCAGGGGTTTCAGCTAAACCATATTCGCAATATTTTGGAAGTGGAACCAGAAGCCGACACAACGGTTAACCTCATGGGACAACTTCAGCAGCAATATCGCGCGGTGATGCAACAAATTTCTCAACTGCGACAAACTGCATCAGCATTAGAAGGATTATTGGGGCGCGATCGCCATTGTCAAATTATCCAGGCGGAAGTTTTGGCGCAACTGAAGTTACTTGATGTCGAAACTCAAGCTGGATTGGGAGGATTGGAAAATCTCTGGAGTGGCTTGGATGCTGAAATTCATACCCATTCAGAAGCTTTTACTGAATCGCTACAACGCTTACTACCTGATTTGTCTCACCGTTCGGAAATTGAACAGCATTTAATTTCTCAGTTGGTTTTGGCTTGTGGCGATGTCAGTTTAGTATCCTTTGTGAAATTGAGTCGAGAGGCGATCGCAGCTAGTCGAGAAGCTTTATCTGCAAGTTGTGAAATTGTTGTCGATACTCAAACGGTTGCTGCTGCTTTAGATCAAACCCGATTACTTCACTTGGGATGCCGCACCGAAACCTTGATTGATAACCCCCATATTACCACCGCCACTGAAGCAGAACTCGCCTTTTGGCAGCATCGAGAATGGCGAACAAAATTGCAGCAAGTAAGTCAGGGTTGTGTGTTGGTAGTTGGTTATGCCCCCTCAGTACTTTTGGAAGCTTGTAAAGGAATCGCCAACCAGAAAATTCAGCCTGCATTAGTAATTGGAATGCCCATTGGCTTTAGTCATGCTCCCGCAGCCAAGCGACAACTGATGCAACAAGGGATACCTTATATTACAGTTGAAGGCACTTTGGGAGGTGGTGCTTTAGCTGCAACTGCCCTAAATGCTTTGGTGGAGTCACTGATTGATAAGCCAGATTGTCATTGTTATCTCAAATAATTGCTGAACAATAAGTATTCATTTAAGACAGTCTCAGTGAAACGAGTTTCAAAAGCCTTGCATGAAAAAGCACTCAACACTTAGCATACAGAACTCAGCACTCATAACTCATAACTCATAACTCAGCACTCATAACTCAGACTCAGCACTACTAAAAATAATATTGTTAAATAATATTGAATTTGCTACACTTTACCAGTTTTAGTAATTCAATAATTCATAATCGCGGTCATAAACTACCAACTTGTGTATGAGAGGATGTTTGAAAAGTCATGATTGATGTATTAAATATTTTTTACCCCACCCTAACCCTCCCCTTGTAAAGGGGAGGGAACTGGATTTTTGGTTTACCCCCAATGTATCGGGGGATTAAGGGGGGTAATTTTAATCACAGCCAACCACTTTTCAAACAACCTCTAAGCTCGACTTTATCCATTTTTGGCTACGGGTCATCACAAATGTAGGCGA
>NZ_JAVRCD010000036.1:0-87312 GCF_034530895.1 Nostoc sp. DedQUE08 | reverse complement strand
GGCTTGGCTGTATCTGCCTTGGGAGTCGTAGAGTAGAGCCAGGTTGTTGAGACTAGTTGCGACATCTGGATGTTCTTCACCCAGCAGCTTGCGCCAAAGTGCCAAAGCTTGGATGTAAAGGGGTTCGGCTTGGCTGTATCTGCCTTGGGAGTTGTAGAGTGACGCCAGGTTGTTGAGACTAACTGCGACATCTGGATGTTCTTCACCCAGCAGCTTGCGCCTAAGTGCCAAAGCTTGGATGTAAAGGGGTTCGGCTTGGCTGTATCTGCCTTGGGAGTTGTAGAGTAGAGCCAGGTTGTTGAGACTTTGTGCGAGATGTGGATGTTCTTCACCCAGCAGCTTGCGCGTGAGTGCCAAAGCTTGGATGTAAAGGGGTTCGGCTTGGCTGTATCTGCCTTGGGAATGGTAGAGTAACGCCAGGTTGTTGAGACTAGTTGCGACAGATGGATGTTCTTCACCTAAGCGCTTTTTAGTGACTTCTAAACACTGCTCATACCAAGGTAAAGCTTGGTTATATAAACCTTGACCATTGTAAAATCCAGCGTTGCCAGTGAATACCCAAGTTAAATCTTCATCGGCTATATATTGAATTAGATTGTTGGCTACTTCAGCTAAATGAGGTATTGCAGGTGTGAAATCGGTGATTTGCTCAAGGGTGGGAGTTTGAGGAATATGTTTAGCAACTGCTACCATTACCTGGCAAAAACTTTGCTTAAATTCCTCTGCCTGTTCTAAACCCGTACACTTATATTGGAAAAACTGCCGCAACAGTGGATGCAATTGGTAAACTCCCTCTCCTTTGCGCTGGAGTAAATGCAGGTTCAGCAAGCTATCGTCTCTAATTTCTTCCAAATATTCGACATCTTCATCTGGTAAACACTGTTCCACCAACTTCCAAGGTATAGGTGCGGCAGCAAATAAACTCAATAAACAACCTAATTGTTTATCGTCGTCTTCTAATTCCTGCCAACTCAACTCAAAGGCAGCTAACACACCTCGTTGTGCTGTCATGTCAGCTTCCGACTTAGATTTAGAGAGAGAACGCTCATCTAATCGCTTGTTCTCCAACCGCCGCAACATTTCTGCTAAAGATAAATCCTGTTTCCGCGCCAGATAGCGCCCCACTAATTCCACACCCAAAGGTAAATATCCCAGCCATTCACACAACTGATTTGCTAAAGCTAATTCTCGCTCAATTCGCCCCGGTGTTTCTTTGAGTAAAGACTTCAATAACTCCAGCGCCGCCTCTGGTTGCAGCACATCCAAAGATAACTGCGCGATGCGTCCCAAGTTCTGGCGCGTAGTCATCAACACTTTAAACCGAGAAGGTAAGGACTGGAAGTAAGGCTTAACTTGCTCGTAATCGCTGACATCATCCAACACTAGCAGCACATCACCTTCACACCAACGCCGCCAACAGTATTGCACTTGGGCGAGTATATCAAAATCTTCTGGCGGCTTTAAATCAAGCTGCGTTCTGGCAAACTGCACAACTTGAATGCCCACATCTCCAGTTTTTGCTAGCAACCAGCAAAGCCCACCGTTATATATTTCGCGTTGCTGAATAGCATATTGCAGGGCGAGTTCTGTTTTACCAACTCCACCCATCCCAGCAATAGCTGCGATCGCAACTTGTTTATTATCCTGCAAAAGTTGGTGGAGGTTTTGCAATTCTTCTTCACGTCCGACAAATTCCACCACCCCACTCAGGGGTAAATTTTGCGGTATTTCAGTAGAGGGATTTAACTTTACCCGTTCCCATTCGGGCGACTGTAGTCAGAAGTTTAAGGTGTTACCAGAAATGGTATTAGTTCCACCTTTAATATTTATCCCCTGCCAATTTTCAATAATAGTGTTCGTAAGTTGAGGTTGTGCCTCATTAGCTACAGCTTCCACAGCTTGAGCAATTTCAGGATCTTTCTTTGCCGCTTCCTCTACTTGCTGCCCAATAAGATAAGCTTGACCGTAATCTAAAGATTGTGTTTTAGCCTGTTCGATAACCTTCGCCGTGCTAGGTTCCTTGCGCTTCAGCAAAACTAACAACTTTTCGCCTTCGTTCCAAGCCTTTTCGCCGATGATTTCCCCAGTTTTTTCAAAGGCTTTGATGATTACCAAAGTTGCGATCGCAGCAGCTGTCAGTGATACTGGCTCCATAAGTTTGCCAAAGTATACGAGATTTCACTTATGATTCTCAGTTTAACAGAGCTAGGGCGAATGAAATGAGACTGTTGGCGAATTAATAAAAGGTCTAACCCATCATTTCTGATTACTCTGATTTCAGTCTGTTTCAACGGACTTGAGCTATTAGCCCGAAATTTATTTCAGAGCGGGAAAGCAACGCCAAATCAATCTTTTAGGGGTGAGTAGCTGCGGTTGATAATCACCCTTTTAAATTTTAAGGGACGATTCCAACAGGTGAAATCGCCCCTTTAAACTTATAAAAATGAAATATTCCCTATCTGCTTACTCTTGCAGGTTCAACCCACTCATCCCAAGAGCTATCGTAGCCATCATAAGTAATTTTATAAAGATCGTTGCTAACTTCTAAAACCTGCCCTGGATACCATTTTCCTTTCCACAAAATTCTCACTGCATCGCCAGTTTGAAATGATGCCCGAAAGCGTGCAGTGCCAACCCATTCATCCCAGGAACTATCATAACCATCGTAGGTAATATAGCACTTCTCATCATTAACCTTAAGTACCGTTGCCGAATACCATGTTTCCTTCCAAAGAACTTCAGCTTTTTGTCCTACAGAACAGGGTGAAGCAGCAAAAGCACTGGGAATTAATGTTCCTACCCAAGTTGCTATGAATATAGCGCCAAACAATACTTTATTTTTCATGATTATTTCTATCCTCAAATAGTAAAACCAAATTTTGATGATTTCTGGAAATCTACTTCAAAATTTGCAACTAACTGTTACTATTTTCGTGGGATTTATTTAGCGATCGCCTCAGCAAAAATTATGAATTTATACTGCCGAATGTGAAGATAGCACCGCAGGATTCCGCATTTAAAAATAACGGTAGTTACTGATTTTACGAATTTGGCATCAATGTATAGTAGTGCTTATACCAAAGCTGAACTCCACACGTTATTCATTAGATATCTTGCAAAATTCCCTAACACCTCACCTCTTAATCCCCTCCCCAAAACATCGGCTACAGTGTACGCACAAGTCGAATTACCCCCCTTAATCCCCCCTTATAAAGGGGGAAAAAATAAATTTAGTTCCCTCCCCTTTATAAGGGGAGGGTTAGGGTGGGGTAATTCGAGAACTGGTAGTGATTCGATAACTTGTGTGTACACCGTCACCAATACTTTGGGGAGAGGACACAAAACATAGCTTTGGCGGGGTGTGGTTCTTATCTGTGATTCATGCAAGAGTTCTATTTTTTAATTCCCCTTTCTAAATCTAATTTCATAAATTCCGAGCAAACCTGCTGCTACTAGCAGAGGTAAGAAATAGTAGACTCCCCGATAAGCTAACATTGAACCCAAAACTGCCGCCGCCGAAACTTTTGAAGAGAGAATCAGCAAAATTATAGTTTCAAATACTCCCAAACCGCCGGGAACATTACTAACCACACCTGCAAACATCGCTAGTAGATAAATTCCCAAAAAGTCTAAATATGACAAAGATATATTGCTAGGAAGTAAAGCATAAAGAACTGCTGCCGCAAGAATCCAGTCAAAACTAGAAATTGCTATTTGAGCCAGAGATATTTTTAAAGAAGGAAATCGAAATTCATGTCTACGAATTATTAATGGTTGTTTGATAAAAATACTTCCTAGTAAGTAAACTGCAACTAATAGCAGAAAAATTACGCCGATGGGACGCACAGTAGCAAAAGGTAAATGTAATTGAGTGGGAATCTTCAGTGGGTTGATGACGAACAATAAACCTGCAACGGCAAACATTCCCAACCAAAAAGTAAAATTGGCGAAAGCAATTACTTGAGCGATCGCTACTGCTGGCACTCCCCAACTAGCATAAAATCGATAACGGATAGCACTGCCAGTCAGCAAAGCAAAACCGATAGCATTACTAAATGCAGAGCTAATAAAGTTAGTAAAAGCTATCTTATTCCAACTTAGAGAACGATTAATGTAGTTAAAACCTAAGATATCGTACCCAATCATCACTAGATAACCCAAAGCTGTCAGCCAAATTGCCCAACTTACGCGACTTTTGGGAATAGCAGCTAAAGAGTTGAGGATATCACGATAATTATACTCACGTAATTCGTTAGCGATCGCCAACAGGGAAAGCACCAGCAGCAACAAGCCAAACAAAGAACTGAAATTGAGTTGCAGCTTTTTAAGCATAGTGAAGAAACTTATCCTAACCTTGACTTTTAATTTACAACCAGTCGTAAAGTTTCCATTCTGTTGACACAGCGTTGACATATCACTTGCATAAGATTTTGAAAACAAGCAACGACTACCCCATGCTCAATTCCCTTCAAAGATGAACTACAAACAATCTAAAACTCTCTTGCTATTTTCAGTATTAACTCTAGTTAGCTGTAATTTTTACCAAAGTGTCGTTGCAAAACCACCGCAACAGCAGAATTTACAAACAACGCCTTCCGTTGTTCCAACCCAGCGCAATACTAGCAACTCAGAAACTCCCCTAACCTATAAAATTGAAACCTACGATAGTCAAGCAATGGGTGCAAGTCGCACTTATGGCGTTTCTTTACCTCCTGGCTATGAGCAAAACCCAAAACAAAGGTATCCTGTAATCTTTCTCCTCCACGGTGGACATGGTAATCCCAGTGATTGGTTTATTCAGAATAAGGGACAAGCTCTTAAGACTGTAGAACAACTTTATACTACAGGTAAGTTGCCACCCAGCATCATCATTACACCAGATGGCAACGACAAACGTGGCTCTAGTCCATACCGAGATCCAGAATATATCGATGGCCCTAATGGTAAAGTCTCTACAGCCGTGGGCGATGAGTTAGTAAAAGTTGTGCAAAGCCGTTATCGGACAATAAATAATCCAGATTTTTGGGCGATAGGTGGTTTATCTTCTGGTGGTTGGGGAGCAATAAATGTCGGATTACACAACCTGGATCGTTTCTCGATTTTATTTAGTCATAGTGGTTATTTTAATGATAAAAGTGGCCCGGCGAATAGCCCAATATTTTATATCAAAACCATTCCTATACAAGCTCAAAAAAGGTTAAAAATCTACCTGGATTCGGGTACATCAGATATTGATGAACTCCGCGAAGCCGAGCGATTTAGTAAAGTACTAAACCAACTGAAAATTTATAATTCATTTCGTGAGTTTCCTGGCAGTCACACTTGGCAATACTGGCGGAAGCATTTAGCAGATTCATTGATATTTGTCGGCGAACAATTTCGAGCTTCAGAAACAGCAAATATGGCTGATAAAACTTTAAGTATTAATCATAAAAAATGCTCAAAATAATTAAAAATCCATAGTACAAGGTCTAAGCTAGTAATGAAAAGTTTGTAGTAAGCACTTTAGTGCTTGGAAAATTAAGGACTAAAGTCCTTACTACGAACTTGCTTCCCCATCAATTTCAACTTGAGAAATTACTAGTATAATAAATAATACTTTTTTACCAACCATTTAATACTTGAAAACCACATTTTCAAAATTATACTGCTATTTTGAAAATGTTCATTATAGTAAGTTCTAATGGAGGTAATTTTTTTAAGTTAAAAGAATATAAAAAATATGAAGATTTCTAAATTTTTAATTGGCTTAGTAGGAGCGATCGCACTCCTCACTAGCGTTGGTTATTATTATGTATTCATCTTAGGTGCGCCACAACTAGACCCACCCAAAAAAGAGGCAAATACTGGGCTAAAGTTTCAATTAGCAACCTTCAACTCCCAAGCGATGGGTGCAGTCCGTAACTACGGCGTGATTTTGCCCCCTAGTTATAGCAAAAATCCTCAAAAGCGCTACCCTGTGATATTCTTACTACACGGTGGTCATGATGATGCTCGTGCTTATGTTGATAAATATGCACTTTTAGACGTATTGCATGAACTTTATCAAAGTGGAAAATTACCGCCATCGATTGTGATTACACCTGATGGTAATGATAATCGCGGTTCTAGTCCTTTATACGACCCCGATTACTTTGATGGGCCGAATGGCAAA
Source organism: Nostoc sp. DedQUE08 (assembly GCF_034530895.1). Lineage (NCBI taxonomy): Bacteria > Bacillati > Cyanobacteriota > Cyanophyceae > Nostocales > Nostocaceae > Nostoc > Nostoc sp. DedQUE08. The sequence continues at coordinate 81,158 of NZ_JAVRCD010000036.1, read as the reverse complement.
ATGGGGACTTTGATTGGTTCAGAATTAGTACAAGTTGTCAAGTCGCGCTACCGCACTTTGGAAGAACCCCAATTTTGGGCACTAGGAGGTTTATCTTCTGGAGGATGGGGTGCATTTAATATTGGATTACGCTATCTCAACAACTTTCAGATTTTGTTTAGCCATAGCGGTTACTTTACTGATGACAGCGGTTCACAAAATAGTCCTCAACAAATTGTGCAACAGCTACCAGTCAAAGACAGAAAGCGATTGCGTGTTTATCTAGATGCAGGTGTGAACGATCCTAATTTGCTAGCTTCTACCAAAGCCTTCAACGAAACCTTAAATAAATTAGGCATTGCTCACGTATTTTATGCATTTCCTGGCGGTCATGGTTTGTCTGGTGCTAATGTAGGCTGGAACTACTTCCACAAACATCTTAAAGATTCACTCTCCTATGTTGGAGAACAGTTTAAACAATTAGGAGTTAAGAGTTAAGAGTTTTAACGCCACAACAAATGACAAATGACCAATGACCAATGACCAATACTTCGGCTTCGCTCAGTACAAGTGACCAATGACAAATGACAAATGACAAATAATTTAAAAACTCAGATTGGACTTTGGAGTGCAGCTTTCCTAACAGGTTTAGTCGGAGTAGTAAATTTATTATCAGCAGTGACACCTAACCTATATGGTCGGACTCATTGGTTAAATGAATTTTTACCATTTGAAATTCGTGCCAGCGGTCATATATTTGCAGCATTGACTGGGTTTATTTTATTAACACTTGCTACTAATTTATTACGCCGTAAAAGAATAGCCTGGTTACTTACCATTGGTTTATTAATAATTTCCATTTTCAGCCATTTGCTGAAGGGACTGGACTATGAAGAAAGTCTACTCTCTGGAGTTTTGCTAGTGCAATTAATCTTGATGCGCCATTATTTCACGGCGCAATCAGACCGTCCTTCGATTGCACGGGGAGTCAGAGTGCTGATAGGCGCTTTATTATTTACTCTGGCATACGGAACTATTGGATTTTACTTGTTAGACGGCAAATTTTCAGAGAATTTTAATTGGCGGGAAGCGATAGTTCAGACTTTGGCGATGTTCTTCACCGAGGATAATTGGGGACTGCAACCAAAGAGTCGATTTGGAGAATTTTTTGCTAATTCTATCTATATTATTGCCGCAGGTACTATTACTTATGCAATGGTAATGCTGTTGCAACCTGTGTTTTGGCGAAATCTAACAACTACAAATGAGCGAAGAAGAGTTAAAGAAATTGTCGAGCAATATGGATGTTCTTCTTTAGCAGCGCTTACACTCTTAAATGATAAAAGTTATTATTTCAGTCCTTCGGGTAATAGTGTAATTGCTTATGTTCCCAAAGGACGGGGCGCGATCGCTTTGGGAGATCCCATCGGCCCCATTGAAGACCGCAAAGAGACAATTATTGCTTTCCAACAGTTTTGCCAGCGTAATGACTGGTATCCTGGCTTTTACCAAACTATGCCCGATGATGTTGAACTTTACAAATCGTTAGGGTTTAAAGTACTTAAGATTGGAGAAGAAGCGATCGTTGACTTAAAAAGTTTTACCTTACAAGGTAAAGCCGGTAAAAACTTTAGACCATCAATCAGTCGTTTAACTAAGCTAGGATACCAAATCGACTTTTACCAACCACCCATCGCCAATGATTTATTGCATCGGCTCAAATCTGTGAGTGATGAATGGTTGAAAATGGTACAAGGTTCAGAAAAACAATTTTCTTTGGGTTGGTTTGACGAAGCTTACCTGCGAGAGTGCGAGATTGCTGTGGTGCATAATCCTGAAGGTAACATCAGCGCCTTTGCCAACATTATCCGCGAGTACCAACTCAACGAAGCGACTATTGACATGATGCGACATCGCTCATCTCTTGAAAATGGCACAATGGACTTTCTATTTATTTCCCTGCTCCAGCATTTTAAAGAGAATGGCTACGATAGCTTTAATTTCGGTCTTTCTGCACTTGCTGGAGTTGGAGACAACCCGGAATCGCGCCGCTTGGAGAAAGTATTACGCTATCTTTACGAGCATTTGAATCGTTTCTACAACTTCAAGGGACTCCACGCCTACAAAGATAAGTTCCGTCCCCGTTGGGAACCGCGTTACTTAGTTTACCCCAGTTTAGCTGCCTTACCAGATGTAGTTGTAGCATTGATTCGTGCAGATTCAGGCGATCGCCTCTTCGATTATTTCAAACCCGGAGCCTAAATCTAGACTCAAAACAAAGTCACTCAAAAGTGCAAAGCTTAGAACGCATATATTCTGACGTTATTCAGCAACACCATAACACCTAATTGCACAGCAATATCTACCAGCGGCTACGCCTACACAGCTTGTCCTTTGTATGATACAATTGTACTATAAACTTAGGCAAGCTGTTCTTCGCTTTACCTAAATTCCTAGCGAATAGACTCAAAACTTACTTTGCGTTCCTCTGCGCTATACTCTGCGCGACGGCAGTCGCTACAACGGGGGGAACCCCCGCAACGCGCTGCCTCCCCTCTGCCTTTAAACTTAAACCCTCAATCATCCACAAACTTACCATTAAATTTCACACGGTAAGAACAGTTTATTTTGGAATATTAATAAACTTCAATAACCGTTGTTATAAAAGATTATTGACCTTATTCGCAAGGTGAGAATATGAGCGACAATAAAATTTCTCTAGTAGAATTAATCCAAATTTTTGCACAATACCGCAATAACATTATCATCAATATCAAGCACTTACAAGAACATTATCAAAGAACAGGTATTAAACGTATTAGAGGTATTAGAAACGAAAATGGAGAACTGTTACAACCTTGGTTAACAACAGAATATATAGATAATGCTGAGTACGTTGACATGGGCGAGTTTCAGTTGAGCCGCAACGCTGCTACTATCAATATGCTTATCAAGCGTAGAGTTAAACTTGCAAAACTTGAAGACCAAACTCCTACTATTGAAGTAGCAGGCTTGTTAGTAAATGACCTCAACGCTTTTAATAATTACACGATTGTAAGTGACGGTAAAATAAACGTAAAGTCATTACAAGTCAAAATTAGCAGTAAAAAAGTTTTTGATTTACTCAAACAAAAAGGCATACTAGACGCAGAAGAATTTGACTTTCGGGCAGAATATACGATTCAGTTAGATAATTTGCCACTTTTAGCTGCTAATAGTAGTTACAGCAGTATTGATGGACTATTCAATGAACTCGCAGAAATTAAAGTCTTGACTAGTATTATTTCTGCTTACTTGAAAAACGAATCAGATGTATTTATCGAGACGCAGTTAGATGAGTTTAAAAAATATTATCTGTCTAAGAATACTTACATCAACTTTCCTACAACCAATGAGTACACTGATATCAGCGAAGCTTTAGCTAATGGTACTATCGACTCCAAATTGAGTTATAAAATCGATATCGGCAGTCAAGATATTCTGAATCTGAGTAAATTACCTTCTGCTAACAAGTTTCTCAATAGAATGTATCGCCTCTATGACAAAGAAACCGGAGAAATTATCATTAAACCGAGTTTTGAGATAGTATTTAATGAAAATCTCGCTATTAGGCACAGGTTATTATCATCACGTACCAAGATTACAAAAGCTGACGAATTGATGAAACCAATTTTTGATGATTTTCTTGGGCTTGAGCAAAATGGCATTGTTGAAGGTATTCTTAAGAAAGTTGGTGCTGATAGTTTAGCGCAGTTATTGCAAGATAAACAAACTGGTAAGCAGATCGGCAAAGAAGAAATGGTTGCAGCTTTAACGGTGGCAAATAAAAAGTTAGAACAATATGCAGAAAATATCTACCAAGATAAAATATCTCCCTTAGTATTTTACATTGGTTGTACTGGACTATTGCCAGAACAAATGCAAGCCAAAGCCATGACTTATGATGAAGCTGCTGCGAAATACCCAAATTTGCAATTTTCTAAAAATGAGCAAGAAGGCAGTTTTTTTGCAGTTGGTGATAGTATTATCAGTATCTATACAAAAACAGAATATTACAGTAAAGTTCTTTCTGCCAGTACAGATAATTAGATTATATAGCAATTATAATTTTTGCTGATTACACAGTAGTGGCACAAATAGTTGTGTCACTACAAATATGTATTATGAATCTAATTGATAACTGCTGGAAAAACTTCATAGAAAATCCCAAAAGATTAAAGATTTTTAGCATTTTTGCACTTCTTTATTGTCAAGCAGTAAATTTGGCTGTATAGATTTATTTTGTCGAATAGGAATCTCAATTATAAATGTTGCTCCTTCTCCTAGAGATGAAATACATCGCAGTTGACCCTGATGTTTTTTTGTGACAATTTGATAACTAATTGACATCCCTAAACCAGTTCCCTTACCTACTACTTTAGTTGTAAAGAAGGGATCGAATAGACGTTGTTGAATTTCTTGCGACATTCCTACTCCATTGTCAGCAATCTCAATAGCAACCCAATCTGAGTTGAGTAACTCAGTGCGAATAGTGATTTGTAGATTACAACTTGACTCCTGGTTATTGACATATAACTCTTCCAAAGCATCGATCGCGTTAGTAATAATATTCATAAACACCTGGTTAAGTTGACCGGCGTAACACTCTATTAGAGGGAGTTGACTATACTTTTTAATAATTTTGATTTCGCAACTGTCAGGCTTGCCTTTGAGGCGGTTTTGCAGAATCATTAGCGTACTATCAATACCGCTATGAACATCCACTGCTTTCATTTCTGCTTCATCCAGTCGTGAGAAATTCCGTAACGACAGTACAATGTTGCGAATGCGATCGCTGCCGATTTGCATAGAATTTATTAATTTTTGTAGGTCTTCAATCAGAAAATCTAACTCGATCGCTTCTATTTCTTCCTGAATGGCTGCTGTTGGATGAGGATATTCTTTTTGGTAGAGTTGCAGTATTTTTAGCAATTGTTGGATGTATTCTTTGGCATGAGTGATATTGCCATTGATAAAGCTAATGGGATTATTAATTTCGTGAGCTACACCTGCAACTAATTGTCCCAAAGAAGACATTTTTTCTGTTTGAATTAGTTGTGCTTGGGTTTTTTGTAATTGTTCAAGGGTTTCTTGAAGTTGTTGATTTTTTTGAGTTAATTCCTGCTCCCTTTGTCGCAAAGCAGCCTCGGCTTTTTTGACAGCAGTAATATCTAAACCCATTTCCACAACCATCGGCTCACCATTCATATCCTTGAATGGATAATCGTAAATCTGATATACCCGATCTGTTTTACTATCCACCCATTCCCAGAGTTGCGGAGCGTTACTGTCAAAAACACGAAAGGTAGGACATTCAGGACAAGGTTGTTTTAATCCGGCGATCGCTTCGTAACAACGTTTCCCTGTAGGATCTCCAAATACCTCACGGAAGCGTTGGTTATAAAATCCCACCCCGTAATCCTTTGGTTGCAGATAGAGAAAAGCTGGTAACTGATTGAGTAGGTTATAAAGGCTTTCCCGTTCGGTTTGTAGCGCTTCTATTCGCCGCAGTTGTTGACTAATGTCTTTACCTACTGCATAAATGAGTCCCTTTTGAGAAGTTGATAAACTCCAACACAACCACCGATAACTACCATCTTTATGAAGATAACGGCTGTCCCACTGCAACTGTTGCTGTGGTTCCGTTGGCAAGTGACTGATTGTGATATCATCTGGATGCACTAATCCCAGCCACAAATGCCCGATTAAGTTTTCCGGTTTCCATCCCAATACTTGTTCCCATGCTGGATTAACTTGTTGGTAAAAACCATCTTGTCCGATGATACAAAATAGATCAGATGAAAGGTTAAAAAAGTCTTCCAGATCAAACACAGTAATCTTGCCACTCAAGTTGTGTCTTTAAGGTAACTAAGCATATCCACTAACTTCAATGTTAGGATTACTGAAGTAATCACTATCCAATATTTTTCAGTATTCTTTTAAAAGACTGTAAATATAAGCACCATTTATTAGGGATTCCCTAAAATACAGGTAGAGCTTGGACTAATTACAGAAGAAATTGAACTTGTGGGTGAAGACATCAAAACAATAACACTACCTATAATCTGTAAAGACAATAACAAAATAATACTGTAGTAAATAATTTTTAAATCTTTATTAATGATTTGAAAATAGCGCTCTACGAAGGAAGAATAACCTGCAATTCCCACAGAGCCAAAACTTCCAATAATTAATAATCTCATTAATAATTCAATGGAAGAGGTAAATGGCGATCGCTCCCGATCCAAACAGGTCATAAAATTACCTTTTTCAATTACAAAATTTCCTAACACGGAGTTAAATATCCCTGGTTGCACAACCATTAATTGTGGACTTATTTCGTGAGGATATTTGACTAAATGATTATTTCCAGAATGCCATTGATTACTATATTGTCCTACAGATAATGTACTCGCCATTGATTCTCCAGATGGTAGAAGCACAGCAGCAATACTCAAGGCAATACTAGTAGCAGCAACCACAACTTTTTGCTTGATTTTCATTTAAATTTTCCTTTGCCTTTGTCTAAATATTTGCTGTTTACATCCCCAATCCTGACCGGATAAATAAATCAGCAATCCTACCAAGTCCGATCCCAAAACCCGGAACTATAAATAGAACCATCATGGCAAAAAGTCCAAATTGGGTATATTCCAGTGGCTTTAGCTGAGGAAAAATCTCACTGAAGACATGAAAGCCGTCAAGTGGTGGAATTGGTAGCAGATTAAACAGAAATAAGGTCAAATTTATCCGAGCTGCTAGGTAAAGAAATTCAGCACTGAATAGTCCTGAAAGACTCAAATTAGCTAGAATTTTAAGCATCACAATAAATAGAATGCCTAAAGCTAGATTCGATAATGGGCCTGCTGCTGATACCAAAATATTGCCTAGCTTCCCAGAGCGAAACTTAGATGGGTTGACGGGCATTTGTCCCCAAGCTATACCCATGAGACAGAGAAAGATGATTGATTCTTTGCCCATGTGAACTACAGGATTCAGTGTCAGATGACCAGTCTGTTGTGGAGTATTATCTCCCTGACTCATCGCAGCCCAGCCGTGAGCAAGTTCATGCAAAGTGATGGAGAATATAACAATTACAACGATTCTGAAAAAATGAATCGGGTTTGTGATTAGTGTTTCGATAAACATACGTACTAAATTTTGGTAATGCCCTATCTGTGTAAAGACAAAATAATAGTATAAATTTTATCAAATTACTTACTTAAGTCACTACTGTAATTTTTGGTATATTTTATAAATTAAAATTTACTACTTTTATTAATCTCAGTTGATTTTATAGCTTAAAAAAAGTAGTTCATAACACTTGAAGGATTTTAAAACCTGGGAATAACTACGTATTTATTTTATTTTTTAGTATCTAAAAAGTTAATTTGTTAGCTAATAAATCAACTTTAATGTATAATAAAATACTTAAATGTGCAAAATCACAAATCGATGAGCTTTATTTGTGTCTAACTGCATCTATAGTTTTATATTTCTTGACTCAAAACAGAGTCGCTATTGTCTTGTTATTTGGGTATATCACTTTGCAAAGTTAATTTTATTACCTGATATAGCAATATATTTACTAATAATCTTTAAGAAAATTACGCAGAAATCAGCTTCAATGAGACAATCTGACCTAATCTTCTCAACCTAAAGGAAGACATGAACGATCGCACAAAGGCTCTCCAGGCACTCGCCGCTGAACGTTGGCGGGTATCCTTGATTCTGACTGGAGCCATGATGTTTATTTACTTTGGCTTTATCCTATTAATCGCGTTCAATAAACCCCTGCTGGGGTCATTAGTAGTTCCTGGCCTCAGCCTGGGAATTTTACTAGGGGCGCTGGTAATTGTCTCAGCATGGGTATTAATTTTTATCTATGTGCGTTGGGCAAATAGTAGTTATGACGACCAAATTGCAAGGCTGACACGCAAGTGAAAATGGGTATGGGGCATGGGGCAGGGGGCATGGGGAGCAGGGGAGTAGGGGAGCAGGGGAAGAAAAACTATTGATTCTTGAGCTATGCCCAATGCCCAATGCCCAATGTCCAATGCCCAATACCCAATACCTATTAGCAATTTCTAGTCCCAAATTCAAAATACTAAACCAAAAAAAGCATGAATAGTGTGTGGTTCGATCTGCCACTAGCGGCGGATATTACCAGTCTTGGTAAGTTTAACCCGTTGGCGATCGCTTTCTTTTTTCTGTTTGTTGTAAGTTCTTTAGGCATTACCTATTGGGCGGCAAAGCTCACCAAAAATACGGCACAGTTCTATACAGCTGGCGGTAAGATTAGCGGTTTCCAAAATGGGCTGGCCCTAGCAGGAGACTTTATGAGTGCAGCTAGCTTTTTAGGTATCGCTGGACTGGTCGCACTCAACGGCTTTGACGGCTTAATTTATTCTATCGGCTTCTTGGTGGGCTGGCCGATTGTCATGTTCCTAATTGCCGAACCACTACGTAACTTAGGTAAATACACCTTTGCTGATGTAGTAGCTTTTCGCTTGCAGCAAAAACCTGTACGTATTGCCTCTGCAATTGGAACGCTGGTAGTAATTAGCTTTTACTTAATTGCCCAGATGGTAGGTGCTGGGGAATTAATCAAACTATTGTTTGGCTTTGATTATGAATTAGCTGTGGTCATCGTCGGTTGTGTGATGATGGCTTATGTGATTTTTGGCGGGATGATTGCCACCACCTGGGTACAAATTATCAAAGCAATTTTGTTGCTTGGCGGAACTATCTTACTCGCTATCTTGGTACTGGCACGATTTGACTTTAACCCGATCGCTCTTTTCGCTGCTGCATCCCAAAAGTATACAGGTGTATTAGCTCCAGGCAAACTGGTTTCCGATCCTTTTGATGCTATCTCCTTGGGGATGTCGTTGATGTTCGGCACTGCTGGATTACCCCACATCCTGATGCGTTTCTACACAGTACCCGACGCTAAAGCAGCGCGGCTCTCTGTTACTTATGCCACAGCTTTTATTGGCGTTTTTTATCTCCTTACCTTCATCCTGGGTTTTGGAGCAATGGTGTTAGTAGGTCAAGATGCCATCAAGCAAATTGGTACTGGTGGTAATATGGCTGCGCCGATGTTGGCAGAATTTCTCGGTGGTGATGCTTTCTTAGGTTTTATTGCTGCTGTTTCCTTTGCGACGATTTTGGCGGTTGTTGCTGGATTGACACTTTCAGGTGCGGCTGCACTGTCTCATGATTTGTGGGTGAACGTAGTGCGTTCGGGTCATGCCGATGAGTCAGAACAACTGAAGGTGGCTCGCGGTGCGACAATGCTTTTGGGATTAGTGGCAATATTCCTGGGCATCTTGTTTAAAGGGCAAAACGTGGCTTATATGGTAGGTTTAGCATTTGCGATCGCTGCGAGTGCAAACTTCCCAGCCTTACTCTTATCCATGCTTTGGCGACGCTTCACAACCAATGGTGCAGTTGCAAGTATGTTAGTAGGTACTGTTTCATCTTTGGTGCTGATTTATTTGTCACCTACTATTCAAGTTACAATTCTCAAGCACGCTTCTGCACCCTTTCCCCTGAAAAATCCTGGATTAATCAGTATCCCACTGGCGTTTATTGTGGCGATCGTCGTTTCACTATTGAGTACTGAACAACAGGCACAGGAAAAATTTGCGGAAGTTGAAGATCGCATTCACATTGGTTCTGGGATGTGATTTTGTCATTTGTCATTTGTCATTTGTCATTTGTCATTGGGCATTGGGCATTGGGCATTGGGCATGGAGAAGAGACAAGGTAGACAAGAAAAAAGGAAAAGACTTGTTCAATAATTCCCCCTTGTCCCCTTGTCCCCTTGTCCCCTTGTCTCCCCTGCCTCCCCTGCTCCCCTGCCCCTCTGCTACTGTCCAAGTTCTTTGATGTTATTCATCACTTGTTGGTATAAGTCGTTGTTACCTTGACTTTGAAAAATACTTGCTGCTTGTTGTAAGTCCTTGAGCGCCCCCTCTTTGTCTCCATTGCTGGCGCGGGCATTTCCTCGGTTATTGTAGGCAGGGGCAAAGTTACGATTGAGGCGAATGGCTTGATTGTAATCTGCGATCGCCCCTTCTAGTTCTCCATTGGTAGCACGAGCATTTCCTCGGTTATTATAGGCGATCGCATATTTTGGGTTGAGCAGAATTGCTTGGTCAAAATCATCTAGTGCCCCTTTTTTATCTCCATTGGTGGCGTGGGCATTTCCTCGGTTATTGTAGGCTTCGGCATAGTTGGGATTCAGGCGAATTGCTTCACTGTAATCTTTAACTGCTTCTCTGTTATTTCCCAGTGAGGCGCGGGCATTCCCCAAGTTATTATGGGCTTCGGCGTCGTTAGGATTGATGCGGAGTGCTTGATTGTAATCTGCGATCGCTTTTTCCTTGTCTCCCAAATCAAAGTAGGCTAATCCCCGCGCGTTGTAGGCAGCGCCATACTGAGAATTTTGACTAATTGCCTTACTATAAGAAGCGATCGCAGCTTGCAAGTCGCCGTTTAAATGCTGATTCTTTCCCTGAAGATAAAATTCCCCACCAGTGGAAGTTGTAGCTGAACCACGGCTAGGTTGACTAACTCCTATTTCTGTTACTAATACATTGTCATTCTTACTACAAGAAATACTGCTAGTTGCTGTTAATGTAGTAAAAATAGCTATGGTAAATAAAGTATTTACCCTTGTTCGCTTTTGCCTAAATAAACGCCGTCTCATAAGTTAATATAAACTGCCATAATACCTGAATGGAATTAGTACCAAAATCTAGATTTTAATTCTTTAACTCAATAACTATTCTAACTTTTGATCGTCTTTTCAAGTTAATTGACAAATTTCTCTAATATTTTATAGATTTCTCAGAGAAGGTAGGAGGAAATAATTATTAAATTTCAATATTTTTCTTCACAATCACTCTATAAATTCAGACATTTGTAGCCTGATGAACAATTTACTCATCCTCAGCTTCACTCTCTTGAGTTTTGGGAATTAGCCGCCAAGAGGTATTTCTATCAATATCTACAGATAGTTGTTCTAGATTTTGCCCTAAATCTTTTTGGAGTTTCTGAGTTAGCGTGACTGGAAAATCTAAATTAATACCTTGAGTTTGTGCTAGCTTTGCCAATTCTGTAAATGCAGCTTTGATTGTAGTCCGTTCATAACTAGTCAGCTTATAATCATAAGTTTCTGATATATTCTGAGCCTGCATGGCTTTTTTTATACGTTCTTGCAAATGCTCAAATTCTGAATTCAACAACTTCCACTGCTGCTCAACTTGCGAGTATCTAGCACTTAGCGAACTTAAGTCTTCTGTTGCAGGTTCGGGGCTGGCTTGGGCTTGTAAGTCTAACAAGTTTAGGTGAATTTGAGCAAGATAAATGCAGTCTAGGTAAGCATACTCTATTTGTTCTTCAGTCAGAGGGCGTTTTGCCCAATCACTTTTTTGTTCTTGTTTATCGATATTATTAAAGCTACAAAGTGCTGTAGCTATGGTCTGGAGTTGGTAGTTGGGTAATGGCAAAAGATAGTAGGGAATTTTTTTGGCCATATCCAAAGTGCAAGTAATATTTTTGGCTTTCTTGCTACCGAGAAATTTTAGATCGTAACTCGCGTTGTGAAAAACTTTTTCAATGGCAGAATTTATCATAATTTTATCAATAAATTCAGCTATAATATTAGGTTGGTCTAATACATCTAAAAGATAGACGCGATCGCCACTCATATCTTGAGGATCATCTAATACCTGAATCAGCGATAATCGGGGATTACGACTTTTGTAGTCAGCGACTTCTGTATCTATCCACAATGTTTTAGCGTTTGTATATTCAGCAACAATGGCACGAATTTCGCTAGCCGAAGTAAGGTAGGGCATTGACTAATATTTCCTGATATTTAAGGCATTGTAAGTAAGCCATAGTTTTATAAAGTAACATTTTGCTGGCAAGAATGCTTATACAGAATTGCAAAAAAGCTGAAGTTTGAAATTCGTCATAGACATCGCCAAATTGACTCAAATCTGATAACATCGAGTCACTACTGTGGAGTGGCATAGTCTACCATCAAAAGAGCTACTGTGCATCTACATTAAATTCATCGAGAGCCACAGACTGTGTGTAAAGCCATCCTGGTTAGCAGCCGTCAGAAAAATTGAATTGAGATTTCTCAAAACCGGGTGCAAAATCTTAGCTTCAAGAAATCGCCCAAATTTCAATTTTCAGTAACCTGAGCTATTGCTTAAGTACTTTTGCTACTTCACTTTTAATTGTTTTTTTAAATTTGCTCCTCACCATGACACACATCTCAATTAACCGCTTCAATTACTCAATTCGGAGATAAATAATGAAAAAACTAATTCTATTAGTAGTTAGTAGCATTTTGGTAGTTGGTACTTTTGGCTGCCAAGAGGCTCCTAAAACTGGTTCCGAAACTCCTAGCACAACTAATGAAGCCGCTCAAGCACCAGCAAAACCAGCTTCAGACACAAATCAAACTGCCAAAGTGCCAGAAACACAAACTACTCCTTTAGCAGCTAGTACAGGTACTAAAGTTAAAACCGATGCTGAAAAAATGGCAGCAACAAAAGCTAAGAGCGACTTAAAAACTGAAGTTAGCGCCAAGTTGAATCAAGGCTTACCAGGTAACAAGTTACAAGTTGAAAACAAACAGAGTGAAATTATCCTCAAAGGTACAGCTGCTTCTGTTGAAGAACTTAAGAAAGCTGAAACCTTGGCTAAAGAAGTCCAAGGTGTGAAGACGGTGAAGGTAGAAGCAAAAATTGATGCTGTAAAAAAGCCATAAAAGAATAACTGAAGCTTTCAGTTAGCATCAACATGGAAGCCAAATAGAGACTTATACAGACGTAAGTCTCTATTTTTGACTTACTTAAATAAACGTAAGTTCGACAAGTATTATTTGACCTCTCCCCCAACCCCTCTCCGATACGGAGCTACGGTGTACACACATCTCTAAAAATCCTACCCACCCACCCAATATTTCTGTTCAAGTGAAAGTCTTACACTGAGCAAATATCCCGCCCAGAACTAAAGTTCCGGGCTGATAGCTAAAGTTCTCTAAAAGAGGACTAAACAAGAAATTTAGTTTAGTCCTCTTTTAGAGGACTTTGCTTATGAGACTCGGAATTTATTCCGAGGCGGGATAGGTCACTGTACACCGTAGCCGACACGGAGAGGGGAGCAAAAGCTGAATTTTTCATTGCTCCTCCCTTTCCGTTTCGGGGAGGGCAGGGTGGAAAAACCTCACCCTCAACCCTCTAATAGAATGTTTGAAATTCTATATTTTTATCTTTCAACTTCCATTATTTGAACCTCGATAAATTCGCTCCATCTGCTCTGGAGAAAGTCGTCTCATTGGAAACCACTCAAATGGAGAAACAGACTGTTTCTCATAAGGTTGAACATCATCCTGCTGGTTTTGGGGGGAACGCACAGCTAAATTGGTATTTGTAACCTCACCTCTGAATGACTCATCTATTTCTGATTCTGCAAACAGAGTTTGAGGCAAAACATAAGCGTGCTTCTGGGGATCGTATGCGAAAACTTCTCCTGTTTCAATGTGATAAATCCAAGCATAAATGCTGAGTTCTCCTTGATAAAGCTTAGAGTGAATCACTGGATATGTCCGCAAATTCTCAATTTGAGTCAGAACATTTTCAGCTATCATAATCTCTAGTAGTTCTTCTTCGTCATAGTGGCTATAGTGGTCTATAACTAGCCTTCGAGTTGCTTCTGCATATTTAAGCCAATCATGTACAAGCGGCATTTCATCGCTGAGATTGTGTAACTTCATTAATCCTTTCATTGCACCGCAATGAGAATGACCACAAATAATAATTTGGCGAACATCTAAAGCTTGAACAGCATATTCAATTGTCGCACCTTCACCGCCATTACTTGCCCCATAGGGTGGAATGATGTTACCTGCATTGCGAATGACAAATAATTCACCAACTTGGGCTTGTGTAATTAGATTTGGATCGAGACGCGAATCAGAACAGGTAATAAATAATACTCTGGGTTTTTGACCGTGTGAAAGTTGCTCAAATAATTTTTGATGTGTCGAAAAATAGCTAGATTTAAATTCGCGCAGACCTTTAATTAATTTCTTCATTACTAAGTTCTACAAATATTTGGGGTTAAGAACCATATCACAGACAACGGATTAGGGTAGTAAAGATGACTTTCTTTCTACGTTTTTTCAATTGTAAAGATTACTTTATTATAAATTCATTTGGTGCTTTTAATATCCTCTACCATTTGGTTGAATTACTTTTTTCTCTTGTTCCCCTCAGTTCCTTAGCAGGTAACATTACTGTGTGAGAATGCCTTGAGCGTATTTCAAACTAGTTATATCCTGAGATAAAAATGCGATCGCTTTGTTGTCACGATCGAGCGAAAACGACAGAGACAGAATAGATGATTTAAACTATACCAACTAATTATCCTTCGCACTTAAACTTTTCCTGAGCTCGTTTTGGTTGAATAGTTGTAATTTAGGACTGATGCAAAGACACGCAAACGCAGAGATTTTTGAATTACAAGTAATTAGTCAGACATGATATTATCTGCTCTGGGAAAATTTTGACATCGGTTTGCGACATCAAAATTTTTGCCGTACACTGAGCGATCGCCTGTGGTAAGCCTTTTGGCTGAAGCTTGCAGGCTCACCGCAACGCGTTTACGATAATTTTCAATTCTCCGCCTTACCCTCTTGCGAATTCTTAATTAGTTGATACACTTGTTCTTCATTAGCCCAGGGAACCAGCGCCTATGGTGCACATCAAGCGCGTGGAACTTACGAACTTCAAATCCTTCGGTGGCACTACTTCTGTCCCTTTGCTACCGGGGTGTACTGTCATATCTGGGCCAAATGGTTCGGGTAAGTCTAATATCTTAGATGCATTGCTCTTTTGCCTGGGACTCTCCAGTTCTAAGGGAATGCGAGCCGAACGCTTACCGGATTTGGTAAATAACACTCAAACGGCTAAAGGACGTGCTTCGATTGAGGCTAGCGTCACGGTGACATTTGATTTGTCGGATGAGATATCACACAAAGACACAAAGGCACAAAGGGAGGAAGTAGAGGAAGTAGGGGAAGTAGAGGAAGCAGGGGAAGAAAATCTAAAATCCAAAATCGCTCGACTGAGCGAAGCCGAAGTCCAAAATCCAAAATTGGACGAGTGGAGTGTTACTAGAAGGCTACGAGTCACTCACCAAGGGACTTACACATCGAATTATTATATCAATGGTGTACCTTGCACGTTAACAGAGTTGCACGGGGAACTAAGTAATCTACGGGTTTATCCTGAAGGCTACAATGTAGTACTGCAAGGGGATGTCACCAGCATTATCTCGATGAATGGGCGGGAACGACGGGAAATTATTGATGAATTAGCTGGGGTGGCAGCGTTTGATCGCAAAATTGTCCAAGCCAAATCAACTTTAGATGAGGTGAAGGAAAAGGAAGATAGCTGTCGGATTATTGAAACGGAATTAACTGCACAACGCGATCGCCTTTCCCAAGATCGGGCGAAAGCTGAGAAATATCAAAAACTCCGCACAGAATTTCTAGCGAAGCAATCCTGGGAAGCTGTTTTATCATGGCGATCGCTACAAGCACAACAAGAAAAATTAGTTCACGAAATTCAAACAGGCGATCGCAATTCTACTGAACTCACTACCCAACTCACCAACCTAAATTCCGAAATCGTCCAAAAAACTGCTGAACTCGAACAACTCAATGCCCACGTCAAAGCATTGGGAGAAGAGGAACTTTTGGCGGTACAATCTACCCTCGCCACCCAAGAAGCAGAACGTAAACAACTCCAGCGCCAGCTAACGGAATTACAAACGACTTCTCAAGAAACCGCCAAACGTCTAGCTCAAACTCAGCAAGAGATTCAAAAACACCATCATTCCCTAGAAGAAATTGCCGAAACACACATTGTAGAGACGCGATTCATCGCGTCTTCCCAGCAACAAAGAAATGAAGCACAGCAATCTCTAGAAACCTCCCGCGAAGCAGCCGCAGAAATCGCCTCGGCTTCGGAAGCCTGGGTGCAGCAACAAACAGCATTCAACCGTCAAATAGAAGCTTTGCTGCACACTCTAGAACCGCAACGCACCGAACAAGCACAACTCAGAGAACGCAATAATCAGTTACAGCAGTTAATCCAAGAGCAAACCCAGTTAATTGAACGCGACGAACCGCTATTAGCCCAAAAACAAACTGAATGTAGTCAAATTGAAACAGAATTTAACACCTCTAGCGAACCCATCCAAAATTTAGCCCAAAATCTCTCAGCCACAGAACAAGAACTGCAAATCCAACAGGAAACCCAAAAACGGTTACTTTCCGAACAACGAGAAAAACAACGCCAGTTGGATAAAATCGAGGCGCAAGCGCAAGCACAGCAAGAAGTCCAAGGAACTCAAGCTAGTAAAGTTATCTTACAATCAGGTATGCCTGGTGTTTGCGGCTTAGTTGTGCAATTGGGACTAGTGGAACCCCGCCATCAGCTAGCCTTGGAAATGGCTGCTGGGGGACGCTTGGGACATATTGTGGTGGAAGATGATAGCATCGCCGCAGCAGGTATTGAATTGCTCAAACAAAAACGTGCAGGGAGGGCAACTTTTTTACCACTGAATAAAATTCACGCTCCCAAATTTACCCAAGATGCAACACTGCGTTTCGCTAGCGGTTTCGTTAACTATGCCGTTAACTTAGTCGATTGCGATCGCCGTTACAAAGATGTCTTCAGCTATGTTTTCGGTAACACCGTAGTTTTTGCCAACCTTGAAGCGGCGCGGAAAAATTTAGGACTTTATCGCATCGTCACCTTAGACGGGGAACTCTTAGAAACTAGTGGTGCAATGACTGGTGGTAGTAACACTCAGCGTTCGGCGTTACGGTTTGGTACGGGTGAAGCGGCGGAATCTGATGAAGCGATCGCTTTAAAAAGTCGCTTGGTGGACATTGAGCGAATTTTAGAGCGTTGTACTGAAGCGATCGCTACTTTGTCAGCCAGAACCAAAAAACTCAGCCAAGAACTCACAGAAACGCGTCAGGCACGGCGAGAACAGCAGTTGCAATTGGAGCAGTTGCAGAAAGACATTAAGAGTTTAACAGGGCAATTAGAGGGGACGCGATCGCAACTCGCCCAAAACAGCGAAAAATTAGCCACTGCTCAATCCCGATTAGAAATCTTAGAGCGGGAATTACC
Source organism: Nostoc sp. DedQUE08 (assembly GCF_034530895.1). Lineage (NCBI taxonomy): Bacteria > Bacillati > Cyanobacteriota > Cyanophyceae > Nostocales > Nostocaceae > Nostoc > Nostoc sp. DedQUE08. The sequence continues at coordinate 63,903 of NZ_JAVRCD010000036.1, read as the reverse complement.
GGGACAAGAAACTCAGTTGCAACAATTGCGACACGCTTTAGCAGAGTTAGAAGCATCCCAAACCCCCAGTGAATGGCAACAAATCCAGGCAACCATTAAAATTCAAGAGCAACAATTGCAACAACGGGAAACAGCATTACGGGAAGCCGAACAAAGATTAAAAAATTTAGAAAGTCAGCAACAACGTCTGCAAGAAAAAATCCAAGAAGCAGAGACACGCATCACCGAATACGAAACCCAACAAACCTCTTGTAGAGACGCGATGAATCGCGTCTTTACACAAACCACAACGATAGACGAGCAAATCACCCAAACCCGTTTATCGTTAAATCAAATGGAACAAAATTTAGGAGAAGAAAAACAAAAACGCGACGCTACAGAACAAGAAGTGCGATCGCATCTTTTGCGCCAACAACAATTGGAATGGGAAATCCAAAAACTCCAAGAAACCCAAGAGAAGCGCCGCGAAGAACTAATTGCATTACAAACGCAGTTGCGGGATGTGGGAGCAGAATTACCAAATCCCTTGCCAGAAGTTCCAGATAAGGTAGATTTGGAGGAATTGCAGAAAGAATTGCGATCGCTTACCAAACGCCTACAGGCAATGGAACCTGTAAATATGCTGGCGTTGGAAGAATACGAACGCACGCAAAACCGCCTCCAGGAACTCACGCAAAAATTAGAGACGCTAGAAGGAGAACGCACCGAACTACTTTTACGAATTGAAAACTTTACCACATTGCGGCAACTTGCCTTTAAAGAAGCTTTCGATGCTGTCAACGAAAACTTTCAATCAATTTTTGCCATTCTTTCCGACGGCGACGGCTTCTTGCAACTTGAAAATCCTGAAGATCCCTTTAGTAGTGGGCTAAATTTAGTCGCACATCCAAAAGGTAAACCCGTACAGCGCCTAGCATCCATGTCTGGGGGAGAAAAATCACTCACAGCCTTGAGCTTTATTTTTGCCCTGCAACGCTACCGTCCATCGCCATTTTACGCTTTTGACGAAGTAGATATGTTCCTAGATGGAGCAAACGTAGAGCGATTAGCTAGAATGATTAAACAACAGTCACAACAAGCGCAATTTATAGTTGTGAGTTTGCGTCGTCCGATGATAGAATCAGCCGAACGCACAATTGGCGTTACTCAAGCACGAGGAGCTTACACTCAAGTTTTGGGGATTAAGTTACAATCATCCAATACATCTGCTTGAGTTTTTGTTAATAATAGTGTATAGATAAACCAAACCGGATTCGAGATCAGGACTCGGTATAGAATGACCTCCGAACAGATAATTAGGCGTTCCGACATATTAAATACCCAGGTGATTACCCGCGACAACGGCAAGCGGCTAGGCATTATCAGTCAAGTCTGGGTTGATATCGATCAACGAGAGGTTGTGGCTCTTGGTTTGCGAGACAGCCTGATCTCCATTTCGGGCATACCGCGCTATATGTACCTCAACAACATCAGCCAGATTGGTGATGTCATCCTGGTTGATAACGAAGATGTAATAGAAGATATCGAAGTTGAATCTCTCAGTAATTTGATTAACTGGGAAGTAATTACAGAAACAGGTGAAGTCTTAGGCAAAGTTCGGGGCTTCAAGTTCAACGGCGAAAGCGGGAAGCTTGAATCTATAGTCATTGCTTCTTTAGGATTGCCCCAAATTCCCGATCAATTTCTGAGTACTTACGAGTTCTCAGTCGATGAAATTGTCAGCACAGGCCCCAATCGATTGATTGTATTCGAGGGAGCCGAAGAACGAGTAAACCAGTTGACAGTTGGTTTGCTAGAGCGTCTGGGTATCGGCAAAGCACCTTGGGAGCGAGATATAGAAGAAGACTATGGCGGCTATGCTCCACCGCGTACAATTGCAGCACCCAATCAACTGCCTAGCGGAGTGCCATTGCAGCCACCCAGGCAAAAAGTTCGCGCCCCCGAACCCGTAGCGCGGGAAGAAGAATGGAATGAAGACTATGTGGAAGAGGAAAGGCCACAGCGTCAGGTAATGAAGGCGCGGCAGTATGAATCTATTCAATACGAAGAAGATGAGGAAGAAGATAACTGGAGCGAGGCAACAGGCAACGACAGGTATCAACAACCCCAGCCGCTAAAATATGAAGCCCAGCCCTATAACAAGCCTTATGTTGACGAATACGATGATTATGACGACGTAGACGGCGATGCTTGGGAAGATGCGCCAAAGCCTGTGAATATTCCTAAGAAAGTCAAGGAAAGACAGCCAGAATACGAAGAAGAAGGCGGATATTAAGTAATTCGTAATTCGTAATTCGTAATTCGTAATTTAACCGGAAAATTACGAAGTATTTTAAGATTAATTCGGCCCTTTCCTTAGTTACAAGGAGAGGGCTAATTTTTTAGAACGTAGTGAGAGTGTGTTAGCGACAGCATAAGGCACTGTTTATTTGTATTAGACTTCTTGCAAAAATCCTTGAATTACCCCTCCCCAACCCTCCCCTTGTGAAGGGGAGGGAGCAAGATTTCAAGTTTCCCCCCTTTACAAGGGGGGATTAAGGGGGGTCTATTCCACTTATGCAAGAGGTCTATCGATCGATCTCGCCAGTAAATTGGCAATTCCCTTTGCACAAGATCCATCACCACTGAGGATTTGCCATAATTAATGCCGTCGCCTGAGAGCTATCTAATGGATGGGAGAAAAAATATCCCTGCCCATATTCACAGTTCAACTTTCTCAACATTGCTAGTTGCTCTTCTGTCTCTACCCCTTCGGCGGTTACATCCACACCTAATTTGTGTGCCAATGTAATAATTGTCTGAACAATATCTAAATTTCCATCATCAAAAATGCTTCCGCTAACAAAAGAGCGGTCTATCTTCAACTGATTAATTGGAAAGTGGTGGAGACGACCTAATGAGGAATAGCCCGTACCGAAGTCGTCAATTGCCAACTTAATTCCTAAATTTTTCAGTTGCTTTACCCTGATAATGGCTTGATCGTGATTTTCCATAATTACGCCCTCTGTAATCTCCAGCGTCAAATTCGGTGCGGGGAGTCCAGTGTCTTGGAGAACTTTATTGATGTGCGGCAGCAAGTTTTCTTCACTGAACCTAGTAGTACAAAGATTGACACTAATGGTCAAGGGATATTCAGCCAGTTCACCACAGCTAGAGGAGAATTGCTCTTGCCATTGATGTATCTGATGACAAGCCTCATACAAGACCCACTGCTCAATAAGGATAATTAGCCCGGTTTCTTGAGCAGCTGACATGAAATACTCTGGCAAAACAATGCCGTGTTTTGGATGTAACCAACGTATAAGCGCTTCAAAACCAGTTATCTTGCCATGACTGAGTGACACTATCGGTTGATAATAAATCCGAAACTCTTGAAGTTCAATGGCTCGGCGTAGCTCGTTAACCAACTCCAAGTGTGCCATTGCTTGAATATGCATATCAGGGTTAAAAATCTCATAGCAGGCCCTGCCTTGTGCTTTAGCTCGGTACATCGCTATATCAGCGTCACGCAAGTAATCTTCTGGTTGTTTATAATCTGTTATGCTTAAAGCAATGCCAATACTCGCTGTAGTAGAGACTTCGTGCCCGTCCAGAATCAGAGGAAGTGACAGATTCTTTTGTACTCGCTCAACAACCCCTACCACTTCTAATACATCTCTAATTCCCACTAGCAAAATGATAAACTCGTCTCCTCCCAGCCGTGCAGCCATATCTGTAGAGCGCAAGCATTCTTGAAGCCTTTGAGCAACGGTAAGCAGTAATTGATCTCCAAATGTGTGCCCCAGGCTGTCATTGATCACCTTAAAGCGATCTAGGTCTAGAAACAAGACAGCAAATAGATAATCTGAATGCCGTTGGGAATAATTGACCGCATCTTCTAAGCGGTTCATAAATAAAGCGCGGTTTGGGAGTCCCGTCAGTACATCGTGAAACGCAAGATGCAGCAGTTGTGACTTGGCTCGTTTATGCTCTGTAATTTCACTCAGCAATTGCTGATTTGCTTTTGCCAGTTCCTCTGTGCGTTTTGCCACTTGTTCTTGTGCTTGTTTAGCTTCGCTGAGATTACGCAGCAACAAACGCCAGCCTACCAACTTTTCTTGTAAGTCATACACTGGAGATACCTTGATACTAGCAGGAAAGGATTTACCCAAGCGTGGCTTTATATCCATTATGTAGTCCTGTATCTGCTGTGAATTATTGATCAGGGAGCGAAATATCTGACGGTCTTGTTGAGCAATAAACACAATTAATGGTTTACCTACCAGATATTTTTGGCGTATGGAGAGCATAGTTGCTGCTGCATAGTTAGCCTCTAGGATCTTCCCGACGGTATCAGTTACTAAGTAGCCATCCGGCGCAAAATCGAATAATTCTTGGTAACGCTGGCGTTCTCTCTCAGCTCCGGCTCTTGTTAGCTCTAACTCCTCGGAGGCAGCCAATAGTTCTTCCACTGACATTTGGAGTTCATCGAAAGCCTCTATTATTAGCTCTTGTTGTGAGTTCGGTTGAGTTGCTGTACGCTGCCATATTTTCCGTACCCGCGATCGCAATTCTTCTATCTCTTGGCCAAAGTTATCTACATCCATATTGCTCGAGCTGCAAAACTATGAAGCGTAGGTGGAAGTAATGGTCAAATCTAAATATCAGTATTTATTAATACTAAACAGCTGTCATCTATAGCAGGGTATACTTTTAATATTTATACCAATTCTATGTATGTAGATTATTTTGACCTGAACGCTAAAACAGTTTGTAACTAATTAGTAAACTATTCAGAAACTCCCTAAAAACTGCTAGCGTCAAACAAAGTAAAATAGCGTTGTGGATCTTCAAGCTTGAAAACCCGTTCTAATTACTGGCAATTGCTGCCTTATATCCGACTCCAGTGGCAAACCATTACCAAGGGAATTATTGGTATCTTGGGATACGTGCTGGCGACTTTAGTATTAATTAATCTCGCTGGTAAATTGGCAATTCCCTTTGCTCAAGGTAATGTAGTCGCGATCGCTCAAATAACTGGCAGCTGTGCTTTAGTATTTCTTGTTCGAGGCTTGTTTCAGTCTATACAAGATATGTACATGGCAAAAGCTGCTTTGCGAGTTGCTTTTCATCTCCGCCAGCAAGTCTACGCGCATCTTCAAAAGCTAAATCTCAGCTATTTTGAAACGGCAAAAGCTGGTGATTTATCTTACCGCCTCACCGAAGATGTTGACCGCGTTGGCGAAGTGGTAAATAAAGTATTTCACGACTTTATCCCCTGTATTTTGCAGCTGCTAGCAATTCCGATTTACATGATTTATCTGAATTGGCAACTGACATTAGCAACAGTGATAGTTGCACCGCTGATGGGTATTTTAGTTGGCTGGTTTGGCGAACGTTTACGCAAATATTCCTTAAAAAGTCAAAATCGCGTGTCGGGTTTATCAGCCATCCTCGCGGAAGTTTTCAACGGTATTCGTTTGGTACAGGCTTTTGCTGCCGAAAATTACGAAATTGCCCGCTTTGGCCATGAAGCAGAACGCAGCCTGAAAGCAAAATACTCAGCCGAACGCCTGAAAGCGATTCAGATTCCCATCATTGGATTTTTGGAAGCCTTAAGTGCCTTATCGTTACTGATTGTGGGAGCTTGGCAAATTTCCCAAGGTAACTTGACAGTGGCGAATTTTTTCAGTTATCTGGCGGCGGCAGCGCTGTTAATCGATCCCATTGGTCATACTACTAACAACTACAACGAATTTAAGCAAGGTGAGGCATCAGTTGACCGCGTTTTTGAATTGATGGCAATTCAGCCGACGGTAATCGAAAAGATAAATGCGATCGCTCTCCCTCCAGTCAAAGGCAAAGTAGAATATCGTCATATTTCCTTTGCTTATAAACCAGGTGAACCCGTATTAAAAGATATTAGTTTATTGGTATCGCCAGGTGAAGCGATCGCTCTTGTGGGTGCTTCTGGTGCTGGTAAAACTACATTTGTGAATCTCTTACCCCGTTTTTACGACCCCGAAGTTGGGCAAATCTTCATTGACGATGTTGATATTCGGGATGTGAAGTTGCATAGTCTGCGGCGACAAATTGGGATTGTTCCTCAAGAAACCATCATCTTTTCCGGGACGATTGCCCAAAATATCGCCTTTGGACAATATATTTTTGACATAAAAGCAGTTAAGGAGGCGGCGAAAATTGCTAATGCCCATCAATTTATTAGCCAACTACCAGAAGGTTATAAGACTTGGGTAGGCGAACGTGGGGTAAACTTATCAGGTGGACAAAGACAAAGAATTGCGATCGCTCGTGCTGTTCTGCTCAATCCTCAAATCTTGATTCTTGATGAGGCGACATCAGCCTTAGATTCTGAGTCAGAAGCACTGGTGCAGGAAGCGTTGGAAAGATTGATGGAAAAACGGACAGTGTTTATTATTGCTCACCGTTTATCGACAGTTAGAAGGTGCGATCGGATTTTAGTTCTTGAACAGGGACAAATTGTCGAATCGGGAACCCATGAAGAATTATTAGCTCTAGAGCGTCGCTATGCGCGGTTTTATGCTCAACAGTTTAGTTAGAGGTAGGGGAAAGTTCGAGGTTTTGAGACAACTGAATTAGTCTCCCGCTTCAGACCTATCCAACATTTATTGAATATCCATAAGGGACTTCTAAGAAATAAATTATCCATCTTGTGGAGTGGGCATCTTGCCCGCCCTAATTATGCAAATTAAAGGTGGAACAGCTTACTACTGACCAAGCACAAAAATTCATAATATAGCGCTTCTCAATTGCATGGAATACAGACCTAACCCCCAGCCCCTTCCCTACTAGCGTTGGGGAGTAAGTTTCAAAGCCTCTCTCCTTTTAGGAGAGAGGTTTGGAGAGAGGTCAGAGTGTATTGCATACAAACGAGAAGTACTATATTAAAAAGAAAGTAGCTGTAAATTGACTACTTCCTAGACTGAATTGCCTTGATTAACTCATAAAAAGGCTGCCAATTATCTTCCTGAGCAATTGCTTCCCAAACAGATTCAATCACAGGTCTTAATAATGCCGTTTTGGGATTATGAACAGCTAGAGTTTGGGCAATTACATTAATGCGATCGCTATCAAAATCATTCAAGATTTTGTGGTATGCTATGCACCAATCATCAAAAATTGCTGATGCACCCGGTACTGGTACAATATCTGAACTATTCATTACAAAACCTGGTTCATCTCGCCATTTAGATGAAAAAGTGCGAGCCATCTCATAAAAGAATTGATGATAACCAACTTGGCTGGCTTTCAAGAATTCAATCGTGAGATTTAAGAGTTCTTCAGCTTGTGGATGTTGCAACTCCACAAAACCCAACTTCTTCAACATCAAAGAACTGTATTCAGCTTGATAATATTCATCAAACTTAGCTAAACTAGTCTCCATATCGCCTTTATCAATAATCGCCTTTAAAGGTTCCTGGAGCATTTCTAAATTTAGCTTGCAAATAATTGGTTGATTACTGTAACAGTAGCGTCCAGAATAGTCAAAATATGCAGCGATAAAGTATGGGTCATAAGTAGGGATAAATGCATAAGGCCCATAATCAAAGCTTTCTCCCGTAATCGACATATTGTCAGTATTCAGGACTGCATGACAAAAGCCAGCCGCCATCCACTGCGCTACTAGTTCTGCAACCCGTTTAACTAATTCGGCGTAAAACAAGCCATATTTATCTTCTTCAGCATTTAAGTGTCGATAATACTGCTCAATTACGTGGTCTAATAACTTCTTAGTTAAATCTGGACGCTGGAAATAGTGCAGTCGCTCAAAAGTGCCAAACCGAATATGAGAACTGCTCATCCTAACCATCACAGATGAACGGGTAGGCGAAGGTTCATCGCCCCGCCAGAGTGGTAAACCTGTTTCAATCATGCTCAGACAGCGCGAAGTACGTACACCCAAGTAGTGCAGTGCTTCCGCAGCCAGAACTTCCCGCACCCCACCTTTGAGCGTGAGCATACCATCGCCACCACGGGAGTAGGGCGTTCTTCCAGAACCTTTAGTGCCAAAATCGTATAATTCGCCATCATTGGCGCGTACTTGTCCGTAGAGAAAGCCTCTACCATCACCCAACTGCCCGTTATATTCACCAAATTGGTAGCCGTGGTAACGCAGTGCTAACAATGGTTTGCGCCCTTGAAATTGGCCAAAGGCTGCGATGAAATCTTCGTCTTTGACTACTTGGGGGTCTAGACCAAAACGGGGTAATAGTTGATCGTTACGCCAACGCAGGAGGTGTTGGGGAAATTCAGCTGCTGCAACCTCATCGTAGTAGTCGCCTCCTAGAGATTCTAAGGCGGTTTCGTAGTTGAGGGAGAGAAAAGGATTGCTAGAATTCTTGTCGTTTGGAGTTTCAGCCAGAGTCATTACGAGCAAAGCTAATTCATTCTTCCTTTAATACTACCTCTGGCTTCAGCATCATCAGCATAGACGCAAAAAGCGATCCATATCAAAATCGGGAGCGCTTCAGGAGGCAGAAGTAAGCCACCTTGAAAAACGTGGAATTGAAGCAAGAACGCTGACTAATTTGTAGTTGTATCAAACTGCCTGATAAAATCATCAGTGAGAAATTTCAGTTTTGTATTTTTTATTACTAGCAAACTTTACATTAAACCATGCTTTATCTACCTGAAATTATTCACTAGATAGAAGAAGAAGTTTAGTAATAAAAAGTATTCTCTTAAAAACAAAACTAAACAATTTTTTTCTAAATGCCAAGTAATTTTTTTACGCCTGTAGAAGAAAGAGAAAAAATCTTTTGTACAGAACTGGTTCAGTGCGGTGTGTTATATGAAAAAGCGGTTACTGCCGCTAAAATTTTAGCTTCTGGTCAGCCAGATGAGCTTTTGTCATCTGAAGACAGAAAAGTTGTCAAAGATGCCTGTGAAAAGTGGTTTGTACAGAATAAGCCCTATAAATGTTGAAGTTTATACACCCATTTTGGGTTAGGCAACTCAGAATAATTAGAACACTGAAGCTAGCTGGCGTAAGTTCGTAGACGCGTGTCAATCGCTCACGAGTAAATTTTTACCTCTGCCATGAGGTATCGGCTCTTGTAAAACCGCTTTCAATCGCCTATTACACAAGTAGTCCCTAAGTGTAACTGCATACCTCGTACCCTCTTTTAAGAGGATGTTTTAAAAGTATTTTTCATCACATCAAAGCTTCAGAAACCTAACCCCCCTAGCCCCCAACACTCACGAGAAAATGGGGGTTTCAAAGCCTCTCTTTGCTTGCCTAACGGCAGGTTGACGCCAACGGGGAGAAAAATGGAAGTGAGATTTATAGTATACTTTACGACTTTTCAAACATCCTCTAAAATAAATAAAGTTTTGGATATTCAAAAAAAATAAGACTGGCTTAACCGAAGTTTGGATAAAATTCGCCAGTCTTGCAAAATTTAAACTTAATGAAATAAAACTGATTTTTTATTTTTTAATTGGTTGTGATGTTGGTGAAGCAATTTCTCCTGGTTTTGATGTTGGTTGTGATGCCTGTGAAGAGAGAATTTTTTTCACTTGCAGGTTATAAGTTTGCAAAATTGATTGAACTTGTTTCTGTTGATCTTGATTCAAATCCAAAGATTTTAAAACTATTCTGATTCTCTGACGGGATTGCAGTGCTGCCTTAAATTTAGTATCTTGGGACGGGTTTAATAGAGCCTCAATATTCTTGTCTCTTTGCTGGCGAGCCGCTTGGATTTGTTGGCGCTGTTGATTTGTGAGTTTGATTGATTGGTGTGGTACAGCACTAGTTTGAGTTTTTAAGGCTGGCGTAGTGCTGGGATTTGGGCCTGGTGCTGCTAAGACAACTCCGTTTAAGACGGTAGCAAAAGCGAAGATAGTAGAAAAGACAGATAAGCGCTTTATAGAATTAATGAGCATTTTAAAAACTCCTCAACTGTTTAAGAAAATTGGACACATCGGCTAAAGCTAACCTTAGTAACTAAGTTTGTTAGCGAACAAATATTACTATTGCATTTGCCTGTGGAGTTGTTGTGTATTTATGATGAATTTACTATGAATTTGTAGAGATTTACAACTGATATATTAAATTCCTTATCATATAAATATGAGAGTATTGCGAATAGCTGTAAGATGGGTATTACTCAAAAATTACAAATGAGTAATTAAGTGCAATTTAAGAGTTACTTACTTGTATAAAATGACTAAAAAAATTGATAATTATGAATTATAAACAAATTGCTTTAAAAGCAGTTTTGCTAGAGAAATTAAATAATATTGACAATAGCCCTCAGCTTATTTAAATTTTAGGTTCTTTCCAATAAGGATTTGTAAGACTTGTCAAAATGTGATCTTCCCATTGCCCATTAATTAACAAATAGTCTCTAGCGTATCCTTCAACGACAAAACCGAGTCTTTTGAGTACATTACCACTGCGCCGATTGTGAGGCATATAGTTAGCCATAACTCGGTGAAAATTTAACTCTTCAAATAGATATTGAGTTGCAGATTTTAAACCCTCTGTCATATATCCTTTACCTTGTTTATTTTCAGCAAGGCTATATCCCACATAGCAAAAATGAGCGGCTCCTCGGACAAAATTACTAAAGTTGACCGTTCCAATAACTACGGTAGGATTTTTTTTGGTAAAAACAAATAGTTTTAACGATTGCCCATTGATAAATTCTAGAAAACTATTCTCTATCTGATATTGCCAATATTCTTCAGTGAAAAAGCCATCAGCCCAAAGAGGGTAAAATGGAGTGAGATAAGTTTTGTTATCAATAAAGTACTTGAGAATTTGGGGTATATCTTCATGGATCGCTGCTCGCAATAATAGGCGATCGCTTGCAATTATTGGCAGTTCTGATATCATAAATTACTTAATTGGCGGGATCTCTTCCCAGAACAATCTCTAAATTTTGTAAATTCTCTCATAATCTGCGGTTTAGCAGCAGCTAGATTAGCTGTCTGATTATCAGGGCTTACGCAAGTGTCATAGTTTTTTCATAAAGTTTGTTAATAGTCAGGGGTCAATTAACTGATTTTATATAGACTTTGAACTCTTGACCAGCATGACAAAAGATATATCTATACCCAATTCCCAATGCCCAATGCTCAATGCCCAATTCCCAATTCCCTTTACAAAAGATGGGGTGAGTATTTTTGCTCTTAATCTGCCATTCAACCAAAATCTTGATAAGCTGATGTCTAATATCTAGAGCGGAAGGATTGAGAGTCAATGGGTGATAAAGCACATTCCAGGGTACAACTTCGATAAAATAGCTTTGCCCAAAGGCTGTACCGCAGCAGATTTAAGCAAAAGACAGCTCAAGATTTAACCCAGTCTACAAGAAGGATAGTGATGTGGTGGGAATACGCTACGATTGGCAGGAATTAGAGATTCGGGCGATATACAACACGCCTTTGCTAGAGCTTATTTATCAAGCTGCTAGCGTGCATCGCCAATATCATGACCCAACAAAAATACAAGTTTGTAAGCTCATATCTATCAAAACGGGAGGTTGTCCAGAAGATTGTAGCTACTGCGCCCAATCTTCCCGTTATAAAACAGAGGTAAAGGCGCAAGCACTCCTAGAAAAGGAAACAGTAGTTAACATCGCCCAGAAAGCTAAAGAAACTGGTGTTAGTCGCATTTGTATGGGTGCAGCTTGGCGCGAAGTCCGGGATAACTCACAATTTGAGGAAGTCCTGGAAATGGTCAAGGATGTAACTGCAATGGGTTTAGAAGTGTGCTGCACTCTGGGTATGTTGACGGCAAATCAAGCCAAGAAATTGTCAGAAGCAGGACTTTATGCCTACAACCATAACTTAGATACCTCGCAGGAATATTACAGTACAATTATTACCACAAGGACATATAGCGATCGCTTGAACACAATTGAGAATGTCCGTCAGACAAATGTTACTGTCTGTTCTGGCGGTATCCTGGGTTTAGGCGAAACAGTCGATGACCGGATTGGGATGTTACAAACTCTGGCAAACTTACATCCGCATCCAGAGTCCGTGCCAATTAATATTCTTTCACAAGTACCGGGAACACCCTTAGAAAATCAGCCTGATGTCCCCATTTGGGATATTGTGCGGATGATTGCCACAGCCAGAATTTTAATGCCAGCTTCCGATGTGCGTCTTAGCGCCGGCAGGGCGAGACTTTCTCAAGTTGAGCAAGCTTTCTGCTTTATGGCAGGAGCCAATTCTATCTTTTCTAGCGACGACAACAAGATGTTGACGGTGACAACTCCCTGTCCAGATTACGATACTGACCGAGAAATGCTGAATTTACTTGGTTTGGGAATGCGTCCGCCTTCCCAAAGACAGGAGAAAGTAGCAAGTTCGGCTGTTGTAGGGTAAATATCTAATTGTGGGATAACCGAAAGGCCCATCCCACAATTAATAATTGGATATTTTTTACTTGAATTCCCTAAGCAGGTGTCAATAAAATCAACTGCTGTTGCAAAAGGCTTCTTACCTCATCCAATCCCAGTTCTACATTTGTCAATATCTCTGCAACTGTGGCATTAGCATCACATCTTTGCATAAACTCAAACTCTGCTACAGATAAATTCACAATTTGGTAATCGTAATTAAAGAAACATTGACTGGGAAATCCCTCAAGACAAGGATTCAGTTCGGGAATCGCTGCTAGTAGAGCGTTATCTTCTGACCAGTCGGCTTTGATTAAGGGAGGACGACCGAGGAAAAACTCGTAATGAGTTACTTCTGGGTCTAATAATTCTATCAGGCGATAAAGCTGGCGATCGCTCAAATCTTTTGCCCGTTCTACTAACTCTGGTGCTTTGCCTAAAAGTCTCTCTAAATCCCAAAAGCTCGGATTCGAGAAACCAATAAATTCCAATCCCGAAGCATCAATTAATTCAAACAGCGTCTCAATGTTGTAGTCAATTTCTTGAGGATGAACGTACATATCAGCAAAGTATTCATCCTTGTTGTTTTCTAGCGACCAACGTTGTTTATCGTATTTGACAATTCGGTTATTTTCTGGTAGGGAAGCAAATATTTGTCGCCCAACTTGAACACCATCGCGGTAGTCGCCTTTTTTGTCACCTTGAATAAGTGCGATCGCTTTTTGCATGAGTTGAATTTCCCAGCGCCCCAATTCCCCGTACACAAAAATGTGCATTAAACCGCCTGGGGCTAACTTTTTCGCCAAAGCTTGAATACCGCGAATGGGATCGGGAGTATGATGCAAAACGCCAACACAGTTAATTAAATCAAACTCACCCGGTAACTGTTCCACATCAAACAAACTGAGGTGATGAAATTCAACCCGGTTAGCCCCTGAACGCTGACAACGTTCTTTTGCTACAGCTAAAGCACCAGTACTGAGGTCAATTCCCACAACAGAAGCTTGAGGATTGAGGTGAACCAGGTACTCTGTACCCACACCAGTACCGCAACCTGCATCTAAAATCCGAATATCTTGCCTTTGGGGTTTTTGGCCTGTGCAGAAGTTATGAGCGGCTAGCCAATTCCAGCGCCAGTTGTACCCTGGAGGTGGTTCATCCAACAAAGCTTCCGGCGGAAAGGGGTAGGTATTGTAGAGTTTGGCAACAGCAGCACTAACAGTTTGGGAATCGGACATGATGAGGAATAACGCAGCATTTCTGAGTTTAGCGGATAGTGGATGATTAGGGCAAAGATTACTATTGCTTATTTCCTGCTACTTATCCAATAGCAAAGTCAGTAAATTGGCGTTTATAAGGAGCATGAAATCCTAATACAATATCTTCTTTCGGTACACCAGCAGCAATTAATTCATTAGCGATACCGATTTTTGTACCATCTCTTTGTATCCAAATTTTTTCGCCTTTGATATCAACATGAATGATAACTCCATAAATTCTCCGTTGTTCTTTCCAGCCAAGATTTAAGACTTGATAATGATGGCGTTCCGCGTCAAACAACAATTGAACCTCTGTTCCATTAGCCACATCATTAGCTGAATGGTTATTTAAAATATCTTGAATTATTTGGGAGTAATTTATTCCTTCCATAAAACAATGTCCTGACTTAAGGAATTAAATATTAAAAGTTTAATTTGATATTCTTTTAAAGAATCTTGAATAAATTGACGTGAGAAAAAGTCTTGGTATGTATCTTGGCTAATAGCTAGATATAGAATGCGTTCTGGTTCTTCTTTTTTTAATGCTAGCCGATAATTCAAGGTTTGATCTAAAGCGAGATGAAATTCCGTTACTTCAGATGCACCTATAAAGGATTTAATTTCTACGGCTATTTTTTGACCTTGTTTTTGTGCTGCTAATAGTCTTTCTGCCCCTAAATCCACAAGAAATTCAATATCATCAACTGATACAATTATGAAAAATGAATTACACTAAATCTATCAAGTTTCTAGGGGGTTGATAGTCATCTTGAACACACTAGCTGGGCGCTACGAAATTATTCGACAAATAGGCAGCGGCGGTTTTGGTGTAACATTCCTTGCTAGAGATAACTTACAACCCAGTAAGCCTTTTTGTGTCGTTAAGCAACTGCGTTCTAACCAGTCCAATCCCCATGTTATCGAGTTTTTTGAAAAAGAAGCGGCTATCCTCGAAAGGCTAGGAAACCATCCCCAAATTCCTCAATCACTAGCACACTTTAGCGAAAATCAGAATCTTTACATCGTTCAGGAGTTTATCGAGGGACAAGACCTGAGTAGAGAAATTTTCCCAGGTGAGCAACTGAGTGAAGGTGATGTTACTAAGCTTTTACAGGATGTCTTGGAAATCTTGTCTTTTGTACATAGTCAAGGAGTGATTCACCGTGATATCAAGCCCAAAAATCTGATGCGACGGCAACAGGATGGTAGGATTTTCCTGATTGACTTTGGATCGGTGAAAGAACTTAGTAGTTTGATGCTGAATACTGAAGGTGAAGTAAAACCTAGCGTCGTCGTCGTTGGCACTCCTGGCTATATGCCCAATGAGCAAAGGAATGGCAGGCCTTGTTTAGCTAGCGATGTGTATGCTCTAGGCATAACCATTATTCAAGCTTTGACTGGTGTTTTGCCCTCTGATTTGCCAGAAGACCCTAAAACAGGTGAAATTATTTGGCGAGACCAAGCACAGGTAAGTGACCATCTCGCTGAGGTGTTAATCAAAATGGTGCGCCGTCACTTCAGTTTACGTTATGCCAAAGCAGAAGAGGCGTTGCAAGCTTTAACACTACCGCCAACGATTCTGGTTTCTCCTAAACAACTATACATTCAGGAAGCGAGAGCTAGGGTACTACCAGGTCAGGGTAATTTTTCTGCGTTTGGATTGGGAATACTGGAATCTCTACGGATTGAGTTGGGGTTATTTGAGGATGAAGCTAGGGAAATTCAAGAACAAGTTCTCAAACCCTATCAGGAGTATCAGCGGAAGTTAGAGGAATATAAGAGGCGTTTTATTGATGCAGTGAATCAACAATATCCCTTTAACCCGCAGACTCAAAAGGATTTGCAAGACTATCAACGAAGGTTAGAACTGCGGGATGAAGATATCGCAGCGGTAGACGCACTGGTGCCAGAATTACTAAAACAACAAAAGACATCTCCGAAAACTGTTCCTTCTCCAGGTATTCAAACTCAGACTTTTGAATTCGACACCGCCACCCTAACGCTAAAAAGCTCAGGTCCCTTCGGTATGGGGAAAAAAACCTATGAAATCAACCGTAGTCGCGGAAGCGCCGAGTTTTTTACAGAAGACCTAGATAATGATGTATTTATAGAAATGGTGGCAATTCCTGGTGGTAAATTTTTGATGGGTTCGCTAGACAATGAGCCAGAACGCAGCACTAATGAAAGTCTACAGCACACTGTCACCATTCAACCCTTTTTCATGGGTAAATTTCCAGTCACCCAAGCTCAATGGAAAGCCGTAGCCGCTCTTGGTAAAGTGAATATTGATTTAAACCCCGACCCATCCAATTTTAAAGGAGCGAATCGACCTGTTGAAAAGGTTTCTTGGGATGAAGTAATTGAGTTTTGCGATCGTCTATCTAAAAAGACTGGAAAAACCTATCGCTTACCCAGTGAAGCAGAGTGGGAATATGCTTGTCGTGCAGGCACAACCACCTCGTTTTATTTTGGCAAAACGATTACAACTGATTTGGCAAATTACAACGGCAATTACACTTATGGTTCTGCCCCAAAGGGTGAATATCACCAGCAAACAACAACAGAAGTAGGAAAATTTCCCCCTAACCCCTTTGGTTTATTTGATATGTGTGGTAATGTATGGGAATGGTGTCGGGATCAGTGGCACGAAAATTATAATAATGCACCCACGGACGGCAGTGCTAGGCTAGGTGATAATCGATACCGTGTGTGGCGTGGTAGTTCTTGGGAGGACGAACCTAGGCTTTGCCGCTCGGCGGCTCGCTCCTATGGCACGCGTGGCTATAGGTATCCCAATGCGGGTTTTCGGGTTGTGATAGTGCGGGGCATGACTTAGTAGCCCTTGTTTTTCAGAAGTACTATAAAGCTAATACCTATCAGGTTTGGAGTATGACTTCGGGGACTAATAAAAAAGTAGCGATCATTCGTACAGAACGTGGTCTGGCGATCACGTTCCTTTTTTCTGCTAATGCTACTAATGTGATAAAGTCTTCATACTTAATCCCAATTCATCTTTTTAATTCCTGGAGGTATAGTTCTATTCTTTCTAAGGAACTTGTCATTATTAATATACATAAACCGCGTCTACTTTGAAAACCATAGTTTTTTGGAATTAGTTAAAGCTCATAACTCAAGGCATGAACGAATAATGCACTCTCCTTAAGAACTCCAGGTTTCAAAATGGACGAGTTATAGTTACATTTTTCTGTTTATTTTCCTACAAAATTTATTTTAAAGATAGGTCTACTGTATTTGGTCTTTAGTCTCAATATTACTCTTTATAGTCTAACTCAATCAGAGGTTGAATATACCTCTAATGATTTACAACCAATCAGAGTTTAATTTACGCTGTGAATGGGGACCGCAAGGAGTTGCTGAACTAGCTCCTATCAGTGATGTAATTGTGATAGTTGACGTTCTCTCTTTTTCTACCTGTGTGGAAATTGCCACTAACAACGGCGCGATAATTTTTCCCTACGCATATAAAGATGAATCAGCCATAGATTATGCCAAGTCAGTGCAAGCAGAGTTGGCAAGTCAGAGACAACGTTGGACTACAACAGGATATTCTCTCTCGCCAAAATCGGTGGCTCAGATTCCTGCTGGAACTAAACTAGTTTTACCATCACCTAATGGTTCTTTTCTGACTTTACATACAGGGAATACACCAACTTTGGCTGGCTGCTTACGAAATTGCCAAGCTGTGGCACAGTTTGCTCAAAAGTATGGTGATAAAATTTCTGTGATTCCTGCCGGTGAGAGGTGGAAAGAAGATGGTAGCCTCCGCCCTGCATTTGAAGATTTAATTGGTGCTGGGGCAATTCTTAGTTATTTAGATGGCAGTCTATCACCAGAAGCCGAAGTCGCTGTGACAACATTTCAGGCTTTCCAGCAGGATTTACTAGGGTACTTGAAAAAATGCAGTTCTGGTAAAGAGTTGATTGAAAGAGATTTTGAGTTAGATGTTGAACTATCTGCCGCTTTTAACATCAGTAATTGCGTGCCTTTATTTAAAGATAATGCCTATGTCAACGTAAGTTCGACGAACCTCTCTCTACCTTGAATTAAAGTTAAAGTCTATGCTTATCTGATTCCAAGAGGGACGGTTTTGTGTAGTAAAACCTCTAAGAAATTTTTTGATTGAGTCAATTATAGGGACACTATATGAGCCGTCGAATTCACATTATCTAAATTCCAGAAACAAGGTTAATTAGGTGCCAAGTTTTAATTATGCATATGCCATATTGATATGCCTTTGACTTGCCAAGTTACTCTTGTGTTTTTCCCAAGCAATGGTTGTGTTGATAATCTCGTCTAAATCATTGTGTTTTGGTTGCCAACCCAAAACCCTATGGATTTTATCAGCACAAGCTGCAACACAGGCAGGATCGCCTGGACGACGTGGTGCGGCAATAACGGGAAAATCTACACCAGAAATAGCCTTGACTCTTTCAATAACTTGTCGCACGCTGTATCCTTGCCCATAACCGCAGTTGAAAATTTGGCTTTCCCCTCCTTTTTCTAAGTAATCCAAAGCATCTAAGTGAGCAGTCGCCAAATCTTCAACGTGGATATAGTCTCGAATTGCGGTTCCGTCGGGCGTAGGAAAATCAGTACCAAAAATTCGGACTTCTGGCTTGCGCTTGAGTGCTGCATCACAAGCAGCTCGAATCAAGTGTGTGGCATTCGGTGACATTTGCCCCAATAGTCCACTCGGTTCAGAACCTGCTACATTAAAGTAACGTAAAATTACGTAGTTTAGCGCAGATACTGCTGCATAATCCTGGATCAGCCACTCACTCATCAACTTTGAACGTCCGTAAGGATTAATGGGCTGTGTAGGATTCGACTCAGTAACAGGATTTTGTTCTACTTCTCCATAGACTGCGGCTGTGCTGGAAAAAATGAACTTGTTAACACCCATAACGCTACAGCAGCGCAGCAAATTTAAGGTGTTGCGGGTGTTGTTGGCGTAGTAGTCGAGGGGATGAGCTACTGATTCTGGAACAATCAGACTAGCGGCAAAGTGTAAGACTGCGCTGAATTTATGCTGGGCAAAAACTTGATAAAGATGCCCACTGTCTACTAAATCGCCAATAATTAGTTTCCCGTGTAGTACCGATGCTGGTGAACTTGTAGAGCAGTTGTCGTAGACCACGACATCATAACCAGCTTCTCCTAGTTGACGAACCACATGGGAGCCAATGTAACCAGCACCGCCAGTTACCAATATTTTCTTTTTCATTTCTTTTTCCTTATCTACCTTTACCTAACAAAACAACTCGAATCGTTTTGAAGGCGATCGCTAAATCCAACCAAATGGAATAATTTTTGATGTAGTACAGATCGTATGACAGCTTTTCATAAGCATCTTCTATAGATGCTCCATAGGGATACATAACCTGTGCCCAGCCTGTAATTCCAGGTTTGACCAAATGGCGAACTTCATAGTAGGGAATCGCTTCTTTGAGTTTGACATCAAATTCTGGTCGTTCTGGACGAGGCCCAATCAGACTCATTTCACCCCGTAAGACGTTCCATATTTGAGGTAATTCATCAATACGTAACAAACGTAGCCAGTATCCGACTCTGGTGATTCGTGGATCGCGTTGACTAGCCCACTGCGCCCCCAACTTTTCTGCATCCTGATACATGGAGCGAAATTTATAAACTCTAAATGGTTTACCGTATAACCCACTTCGCTGCTGACTGTAGAATACTGGGCCAGGGCTATCTAGCCTAACTAGTAATGCAACCAATAACAGAAGTGGTGCAACTAATACTAGTAAAAAGAGGATCAATATGAGATCGATAACTCGCTTCAGTTTCATACTGAAGTAACCAGGCATGAGGTTAAAACCATCACTAAAAGCCAACCATTTATCTTGTAACAGCGACGAAGGGAGTTTATACCAAAATGTTTCGTAAACATCCGGCAATGTATAAACCGGAATGCCTCGCAACCGCATCTGCATTAACTGTTGTGCTTGAGACTTGGAAAAGTTTATCTGCGCTGTCACTATAACCCCAGACCAGGATTCTTGACTCCATTGCGACAAATCGCTCAGGCTTCCCTGATAACTCAGATTTCTTTTTGGTAAGTCTATAGCTTTTTGGTTTTCCTCTGCTAGAACAGTCAACTTCCCTAAAGGATTAAGTTCTAGCAATTTTTGTGTAAATTTGATGGCATTATCCCCCGATCCTAGTATTAACCAACGACTTTTTAGAGCGTGCGATCGCACCCATCTCACCGCCATTACGCGCAATATTATTGCCCAGATAGTAAAGATTCCCAAGCTAGGTAAAAAGACACTCCGCCACGATATCGGGTTGTATTTGGCAATATCTGACAAGTAAATCAGAGCAGAAATCAAGAAGGCGATCGCAATGCTACAAACAATAATTCGAGCGGGCGCTCTTAAACCTGAAATTTGCCGATCTGGATGGTAAGCATCTGCTAAATAAAATGCTGCAAGTATCATGCAGACAAATACATAAGGCAACGGATTTAGCCAATGTAAGGGTTGATCTAAACGCAACCATTGTGCGATCGCTAAACAAATTAGCAACCCAAAAATATCCCCTAACAAAAGCAATATCGGTAGGCTGCGGACTATATTTGGCAGCCTAGTATTGATAGGTAAACTGACATAACTTGTGGAAGTCATTGGTTTCTATTATTCTTCAGTATCCTGATATCGATTTATTCGTTAAAACCAGCAACCGAGTCAAATAAGGGAATATTAAAGACTAGCCGTATTGTGCCAAAGCATACAAAAATGAGAAATTTTGTCTGCTCTATTTGTCAAAGAAATTGGAGATTAGGTATTACAAACTAGGAGGGGAACTATCTGTGCGTCGGTATAGCATATCTGTAGGAGATACATCTTAACTTGCATTGGCTGTACGAACTACACTACGGCTTCAAGGTTGTTCTTTTGACATTTGCATTATGCCATGAGTGTAGTCAATCTGAACTTTATATTTAATTTTTTGATTAGCGTATATTTGCTGTTAAAGTAGCTGTTCATAAAGTAACAAAATAAAGAAAAAGCTTATGCAAGCTGTTGAAATGCTGTTATTAAATTAATACCAAAGAAGTAAGTGGGTGAAAAAAAACATAATCATGTTAACCAAGATAAATGAGGCTAAAAGCTTCTTCCCTCTTATATCTTGCCTTCTACCTCCTGCTCGACCTCAACTATAAATATTTATGCTTTTCTACTTAATGAGTTAAAATAAATGCTTTTTAATGTAATTTAAAATTTTAGAAAAAAAATTAAAAACACCTTGACATTCAGATAATATTTCTGGGATAAATCTAAGGAAATCTAATAAAAAGCAAACATTTTAAAAATACGGATATTTTTATTATGATTTTTTATACAAACCATTAGTAATTAATCCTAATTATGTCCAAATAGCTATCTTGGACTACCAAAATTGTGAAGCAAAATTAGTAAAAACAATTTCAGGTATTCGTAACATACTCCATGCCCTCTAACCAAGAAGACCAAAACTCCTTAGATTTGCAGCAATACTCGCTACTTCTGAAAAGGCGTTGGCTAATTATAGCTGTGGTGACTGCCTCTATTTTTGGGCTTTCAGCTTTAAGTGCTATCAAGCAAAAACCAATTTATGAAGCAGAAGGTAAGTTGCTTTTCAGTAAAACTGACCGCGTTTCTTCGCTGACAAATCCCTCGGCACAAGTTGGGGAGTTGAGAAGTGTGACTGAAATCAACAGTCCATTGGATACAGAAGCAGAGGTCATTCGTTCTAATCCAATAGTTGAGAAAACTATTGCTAGTCTCAGGTTGGTAGATAAGCAAGGAACACCCTTGGAAATAGATGAGTTTCTCAAACAAGTCAAAATTAAAAGTGTCCGAGGTACAGATATTTTGGCGATTTCGTACAGCAGCAGCAATCCAAAAGAAGCCGCAGATGTTGTGAATTCGCTGATGAGATATTACCTGGAGAACAATATTCGCATTAACCAAGCCCAAGCGACAGTGGCAAAGAAGTTTTTACGCAAGCAATTACCTGAAGTTGAAGCAAGGGTAGCTAGATCGGAAGCAGCTTTGCGTCAATTTAAAGAAGGAAATCGGGTAATCGCTTTAGACCAAGAAGCAACGAAAGGAGTGGACAAACTCGCAAACTTATCAGACCAGATTACCCAAGCCCAGGCAAATTTAACGGATGCTGAGACTCGCTCAAAACTTCTGCAACGTCAATTGAGATTGAATTCGCAGCAGGCTGTGGATATAGGGAATTTAAGTCAATCAAAAGCTGTGCAGGAAGTGTTAACACAATACCAACAGGTGCAAAACCAGTTAGCAGTAGAAAAGACTCGTTATACAGACAAACATCCGACGATCGTTAATTTGTTAGCAAAAGAAGCAGCCCTCAAAAAGCAGCTAGAGACGCGAATTGTTGAGAATGCAGATAGAGAAAAATCTGTACCAGCCCAGAATTTAGGGATGGGAGAACTCAAGCAGACCTTAGTGGCCCAACTGGTACAGTCGGATGTAGAACGTTCAGCATTAGCTAACCGAATTACGGTTTTGCAGAATGCATACACACTTTCTCAAAGACGATTGAGTGTTTTACCGCAACTGCAAGAAAAACAGGAGCAGTTAGAGCGACAGTTGCAAGTTGCTACATCTACTTATGAAGAACTGCTAAAGCGATCGCAAGAAGTCGATGTAGTAGTAAATCAGAATGTCGGTAATGCCAGGGTAATATCTGCGGCTTTACTTCCTCAAAAAGCTATTCCTTCCAAAATTGCCTTTCAGCTAGCACTGGGTGGATTTTTGGGAATTGTGCTGGGTATAGGGGTAGCTTTGGTCTTAGAATCTATGGATCGATCCCTGAAAACTCTTGAGCAAGCCCAGCAGTTATTAGGTTATTCTTTACTCGGTACGATTCCTCACTTCGATCGAAAAGCTAAAAACAGTGGGGAAGGTCTAGTCGAACTAGCAGTCAAAGATAATCCATATTCGGGAGCAAGTTCAGCCTTTGAGATGCTTCAGACAAACCTGGATTTTACTATCTCCGATCGACCATTAAAAGTAATTGCCGTAGTTAGTTCAGCTCCGGGTGAAGGCAAATCATTTGTGGCTGCAAATTTGGCAGTAGCTAAAGCACATATGGGGCGCAAAATCCTATTAGTAGATGCGGATATGCGTCACTCTTCCCAACAGGAAATCTGGAGATTATCTAATCCAGTTGGACTAAGTAATGTTTTAGTTGGTCAAGCAGAGTTTCGCAACGCCACTCAAGAAGTATTAGTTAACTTGGATCTCTTAACGGCTGGGACAATCCTAGCAAAACCCGCAGCATTGCTACATTCGCAGCGCATGGCTTTGTTAATTCAAGAGGCAGTCAAAGACTATGATTGTGTGATTATTGATACTCCTGCCTTGAGTTTGTTTGGTGATGCACTCATGCTAGGCAAGATGGCAGATGGGATATTGCTGGTTGTACATCCTGGAGTGCTTGACCGTGCTGTTGCTAAGAGTACGAAAATGATGCTAGAGCAAGCGCGATCGCATGTTTTAGGAATGGTGGTAAATGGGGTTACTGCTGAAAAGGCGTCTGGTTACTATCACTCTAGGGGATCTGACGGTGGAAAAAGGTCTGCTTTGAGCCAGATAAATTTGCCTGGGATAAGAGCTTGATGAAGTTTATTTATTGACTTGACTATAGGTTAATGGGGATAGGGGTATTTTCATGATCGGAAAACAGACAATCGAGCCTCGGCAGAAATTAGTGATTAAGGCAGGGCAAACCGAGCAGCAGTACTGGCAGGATATCTGGAAGTATCGGGAGTTGTTTTACTTCTTGGCTTGGCGAGACATCTTGGTGCGCTATAAGCAAACGGCGATCGGGCTGTCTTGGGCATTGCTGCGACCTTTTTTAACGACAGTTGTGTTTACGGTTGTATTTGGTGTTTTACTCAAGGCTCCGTCGGCAGGTGCGCCTTACCCGATTGTCGTGTTTTCGGCGATGCTACCTTGGCAGTTCTTTTCCAATGCCTTGAGTGAGTGTAGTAATAGCTTAATTAGTAATTCTAATTTAATTTCTAAGGTTTATTTTCCGCGTTTGATTGTCCCAACAAGTGCAGTGATTGTGAGTTTTGTCGATTTTATGATTTCTGCAATCATCCTATTGGGATTTATGGCGTGGTATAACTTTGTGCCGGATTGGCGAATTTTAACGCTGCCGTTGTTTATTGCGATCGCATTTGCGGCGGCGATGGGATCGGGGTTATGGCTGGCGGCATTAAACGTGGAATATCGGGATTTCCGATATATTGTGCCGTTTATTGTGCAGTTTGGACTCTATATTTCGCCGGTGGGTTTTAGTAGTAGTGTGGTGCCGGAACAGTGGCGACTACTTTACTCATTAAATCCAATGGTGGGTGTAATTGATGGTTTCCGGTGGGCAATTTTGGGTAAAGACTTTGCTATTTATTTACCCGGATTTCTCTTGTCCGTGGGGTTAGTCATCTTAGTACTGATTACCGGGATTTACTATTTCCGCCGGATGGAGCGCAAGTTTGCGGACATTATTTAGGTACAGCGTTTCAGGAGTTGTTAGCAGAGGTTGGAGGATATATGGCAGATACGGTGGTTAAGGTTGAGAACTTAAGTAAGAGCTATGTGTTGAGCCATCAGCAGGAGGGATATCGCTATAAGGCGTTGCGCGATGTGATAGTGGACGGGGCGAAATCGATCGTGAAGACGTTGAACCCCTTTAATCAAAACGCAAAACGCAAAACGCAAAACTCGAATCATGAGGAATTTTGGGCAGTCAAGGATCTGTCGTTTGAGATTAAGCAGGGCGATCGGGTGGGAATTCTTGGGCGGAATGGAGCCGGCAAATCGACATTACTGAAGCTTTTGAGCCGGATCGCGGAACCTACTCATGGCAGTATTGAGATTACGGGACGGGTAGCGAGTTTGCTAGAGGTGGGCACAGGTTTTCATCCTGAGTTGACAGGGCGGGAAAATATTTACCTCAATGGCGCGATTTTGGGCATGAGTCGGGAACAGATCAAACGCAAGTTTGATGAAATTGTTGATTTTGCAGAGATTGAAAAATTTTTAGATACGCCTGTTAAACGCTACTCCTCTGGGATGTATGTACGCCTTGCATTTTCAGTTGCGGCACATTTAGAGCCAGATGTTTTGATTGTGGATGAGGTTTTAGCAGTTGGAGATGCAAATTTTCAGAAAAAATGTCTTGGCAAAATGCAGGAAGTATCCAACGATCAAGCTCGAACAGTTCTATTTGTAAGTCACAATATTGAAGCAATTCAACGACTATGTTCTAAATGTTTGTTACTAAATAAGGGGCAGCTAATTAATTACGGAAATACAAATAGCGTGATAACTCAATATTTATCTAGTAACTATTATTCTTGTCAAGCTTTTCCCAAAAAGTGGATAAATTTAAGCGATGCACATCGAAATGGCAATGGACAAGCTCGTTTTATCGCTGTTCAATATAGTAGTTTAAAAAAAGATATTTCTTTTAATGCTTATTCAAATGGTGAACTTGAATTTCTACTGAAAATCGAATCAGATTCCTCAAGAAATATAGGAAGTCTTGCAGTTGTTGTCTATAACCAGTACGGTATAAAATTAGTAAATGCGGATATTGTATCACTTGGACAAATAATATCCCTTCAGCAGGGAGAAAATCTAGTTAAATTAAACATTGAAAAGCTACATTTAAAATCAGGTACTTATGTCATTGGTCTTTGGCTTTCCGATTCTTCATTCCATACTATCTTTGATTATATTGAGTCGGCATTTGAAATAGAGGTGGTTGAACTTCCATCCGAAGATTTTGGTATAACATGTGACGGTTTAGTAACCTGTAACTTTCAAGTATTATCAGCGCCAATCGCCGATTCAAATCTAAATTTAAAAACCTAGAAATAATTTACTGAGAGACTTTTAGAGATAGTCTGATGTTTATTCAATACAAAAAAAGACATCACTAGACATCACTTTTGATACAAGATAGATAAGAGAGAAGGCATGGAAAAGCAAAATGTTCTTTATTTCACAAGTTATCCTTTAGACCCTAATAATGGTTGTGGAATGGCACTTTTAAATGATATTTTTCAACTATCTCAGATAGAAGATATCAACCTTTATGTTGCCGTTACTTGTAACGAAAGTAATCAATTACAAACTAAAACACAATTAGAAAATTTAAAAGTTAAATATTACTTAACTACTCGATTAAGCCCTTCTACAACAAAAGAAAATTTTTTAAAAGAAGTAGTAAAAATATATAAAAGATTAGTGTATAAATTACGCTCGACTTTTAGCTTTCAGAATGTAACGTACTACAATTGGGATCGAGCAAAACATGTTTCTGAATATTTAACTGAACTCTGCGAACAACTCTCGATTAAAGTTGTTATTGTTGAACAGCTATATAGTATTTTATGGTTTAAAAATTTCCTTAAACTTAAACAAAAAAAGATATATCTTGCAACTGATAAAGAAGCAGAATTTTTTAAAGCTCTTGCTCCCTATAATTGGTTCAATTACAAATCTAAATTTAGTATTTTTATTAGTTATTTAAGACTAAAGGATTTTGAGAAAAAAGTCTGTGAATTGGCTGATAAATGTATATTTATGTCCGAAGCAGATATTCCCAATTATTTACTAGCTAATAAAAAAGCATCGATCAATTCACAAATACTCCCGCCTAAAGTCGTCGGCTGGCGTTATACAAATTCAAAGACAGTTTTCTTTGCTGGTAATATTAATTTCTATTTCAATTTCTTAGCTGTAAAATGGCTAATTTATGAATTATCTCCGAGATTATTAAAACTAAATAATAAAATAAAAATTGTGATTGCTGGTACAGATTTTAATAATATACCCAAAGATTGGACTATAGAAAGTAACGTTCATATTCCTGGTTTTATTCCTAAAGAACAGCTTGAGGTTTTGTTTCAGACTTCCGATATTTTTATATGTCCTATTGATAATGATTTTTCAGTGAAAATGAAATTAGTTGAATGTATTTCTTATGGAATTCCTTTCTTTGCAACTGAGCCTTGTCTGAAAGCATTACCATATTTATCTGGCTTGCCAATTTTAGATATTAATAGCCCTGACGAAGCAGCAGCTTATATTTGTGATACTTTATCGAGAAAAGAAGTCTTAGAGCAATTAAGTAACCGCATCTTAGAAGATGCTTTTAATTTTGCTAATACTCGAAAAGATTGGTGGACAAAAACTGTTTTAGATATGTAAATATTTAACTTTAAATATTGAGATAATTATCAAAATTCATTTATCTCAATTTAGAAAAATTGTCAAACACTAGTTATTAGAGCATAACCAAAATGACTACTTTCCATCAATCAGTTTTAGTTACTGGGGTAGCAGGATTTATTGGTCGTTACGTTGCTCGGTATTTCTCAGAGCAAGGTTGGTCGGTAATAGGCGTTGATAATTCGCCTCCTGAAAATGCTCCCCTTCACAACTTAACAGCCTATCATCGTCTCAAATTACCCGACCCCTCTTTAAATAACTTATTAAAGGAATATTCTCCTAACATTTGCATTCATTGTGCAGGGCGTGCCTCTGTTGGCTTATCGATTATAGAACCCGATGTTGACTTTCAATCTAACACAGCTTTAACTTTTGAAATTTTAAATGCGTTGCGAATTAATGCCCCTAGATGTCGATTTATTTTTCTTTCTAGTGCAGCTATTTATGGAAATCCAGAGTCATTACCTATTGGAGAAACTCAACGCTGTAACCCCATTTCTCCTTATGGATTTCATAAGTTACAAAGCGAACAACTATGTTTAGAATTTAGCAAAGTTTATGATTTACCAACTGCAAGTGTACGAATTTTTTCTGCTTATGGCCCGGGTTTACGCCGTCAAGTCCTTTGGGATATTTGCCGACAAGCAATTTATCAACCCATAGTTAAGTTACAAGGAACTGGCAAAGAAAGCCGTGATTTTATTCATGTACTCGACATTGCCAAAGCTTTATTATTAGTAGCAACTTCTGCACCAATGCAAGGAGAAACATATAATTTCGCAAGTGGAAGAGAAGTTACAATTTCAGAACTAGCGGAGATGGTGTTTAAATCCTTAGACTACAAAGGTAGTGTTGAGTTTGATGGAATGGTTCCTGTTGGAACCCCCATTAATTGGCAAGCTGATGTTACAAAATTAGGAAGTCTAGGAATAACCGATTTTTTATCTTTAGAACGGGGTGTCCGTGTTTATGCAAATTGGAGTTATGCAGAACTGTTGGGCATATAGCTCTTATTAAAAAAAGCCATATTCATTAAAATAATTTTTTCTGATGAACAAAGAACAGTTAAAACTAATCGTCCAAAAGATATTACCATCTCCTACCCACCACTGGCTAAAGTCTCAATATAATAAGGTACGACTGGGTACTCTGCAAAGCTTAAAACCTATAAATTCAGGTTGGGGTTTTGAGCAAGGAAAACCAATTGATCGCTACTATATTGAGAATTTTTTGGGTCGCTATTCAAATGATATTCATGGGCACGTATTAGAAATTGGAGATAACTATTATACTCAGGAATTTGGAGGCGATCGCGTTACTAAAAGCGATGTATTGCACGTTAAAGATAACCCCAATGCAACAATCATCGCAGACCTAACAGATGCGGAACATATACCATCAAATACATTTGACTGCTTTATACTGGTTCAGACGCTTCAGCTAATTTACGAAGTGCGACTAGCGCTCTTAACAGCCTACAGAATTATGAAACCAGGAGGTGTTGTTCTGGCTACGTTTCCGGGAATCACACCACTCAAAGATGAGGAATGGAACAGTTGCTGGTGTTGGAATTTTACAGCCCTATCTGCACAGCGACTGTTTGAGGAGGTTTTCCCTAAGGAGAATATTCAAGTCGAAACCCACGGAAATGCTTTGGCAGCCACAGCTTTTCTTCAAGGATTGGTAGTTCAAGATATACCCAAGGGAAAGCTAGATTATCATGATCGTAGCTACGAGGTAACTATCACCGTTAGAGCAGTGAAACCTGATATGAGGTGATGGAATGAAAATACCTGGAAGTGACAAATTGAAGCGAACAATTCGACGGTTCCAAAAAAATTTAGCATCCTCTAAGGGGCTGATTTTGATGTACCATCGCGTCGCTGAGGTAGAATTAGACCCCTGGAGTCTGTGCGTAACTCCCCAAAACTTTGCCGAGCAACTAGAAGTTTTGCAAAAATATTACCAACCTCTTAGCCTCAAGCAATTCGCGCAAGCGCAGCGAGATGACAACATTCCAGAGCGAGCAGTGGTTGTCACCTTTGATGACGGTTATGCAGACAATCTCCATCATGCCAAACCAATACTTGAGCGCTATAGCATTCCAGCCACAGTTTTCGTAAGTACTGGCTACATAGGAAAAGAGCGTGAGTTTTGGTGGGACGAGTTAGAAAGGCTACTTTTGCAACCAGGCAAATTACCAGAGAAACTTTCTTTGAATATTAATGGTAGCCTTTGTCACTGGGAGCTGGGTCAAGCCGCCAATTACACTCAACAAGACTATCAAAGCGATCGCACTTCTAAAGCTTGGGAAGCTAAACCCGGTTCTCGAATGTCTTTCTATTACTCAATTTGGCAAGTATTACTACCTTTACCGGAAGGGGAATGTTTAAAAGCTCTAGACGAGTTAGTAATTTGGGCTAATGCCAAATCTACTGTACGTAAGACTCACCGCTCCCTTTTACTGGAAGAGGTGTGTGCTTTGGGGCAAGGAGATTTAGTAGAAATTGGCGCTCACACAGTTACCCATCCATTTCTTTCAGCACAATCAACAGAATTACAAAGATATGAAATCCAGCAAAGCAAAGCTACTTTAGAGGAGATGCTCAATCGTCCCATAACAAGTTTTTCCTATCCATTTGGTAATTACACTCAACAAACCCTTGAGTTGGCTCAAACTATTGGATTTGACTGTGCTTGCACTACAACTAAAGACATAGTCTGGCGACAGAGCAACAGTTTTCAATTGCCTCGCTTCGGGATTGAAAACTGGAATGGGGAAGAATTTACCAAGCAATTAGCGAGGTGGTTTCATGGTTGAACAGATAAATAAGAAACCATTAGTTTCCTGCATCATCATCTTTTTGAACGCTGTTGAAAATTTCTTTATAGAAGCAATAGAAAGCATTTTTGCTCAAACCTATGACAATTGGGAACTTTCGTTGGCAGATGACGGTTCAGCCGACAAGAGTACAGCCATTGCGTTGCGATATGCCCAACAACACCCTAACAAAGTGCGCTATTTGGAGCATGAAGGTCATCAAAATCGCGGTATGAGCGCAACGCGTAATCTGGGAATTCGCCATGCAAAAGGTGAATATATTGCTTTACTAGATGCAGATGATATCTGGTTGCCGCAAAAACTGGAGAAGCAGGTAGCAATATTAGAAGCTCACCCCGAAGCAGGTATGGTTTATGGCTCCACTCTGATGTGGTTTAGCTGGACGGGTAATCCTGAAGATGCGAAGCGCGATCGCCAACGAACTCTAGGTGTAAAACCTGATACCCTACTAAAACCGCCAACACTGCTCAAGTTGTTTTTGAAAGGCAAAGCCGAAACACCAGGCACCTGTAGCGTCCTCATACGTCGCAAACTCGTTCAAGATGTCGGTGGCTTTGAGGAGTCCTTCCGAGGAATGTTTGAAGATCAAGCCTTCTTTGCCAAAGTCTGTGTCAAAGCATCTGTCTTTGTAGAAAGTGGCTGTTGGGATAGGTATCGACAACACACAAAAAGCTCCTGTTATGTTGCACAAGCTTCAGCACAATACAATCCACTCAAACCAAATCCTACCCACTTAACTTTCTTGACCTGGTTAGAGAAATATTTGTGCGAACAAGGATACCAGGATACTGAGATTTTGCAAGCTTTAAATAAAGCATTATGGCCTTATCAGCACCCACAAATCTTCTACTTGTTGCAATTTTTTCCAAATGTTGCTCAATCTTTTACGAGGAGTATAAAAAAAATTGTGAAATTCATATTTAGACGTACTTAGCAGAGACCTAGCGATCTGTCCAGAACTAATTGACAGATAGTTTTTCACAATGACTTGAAGAAATTATTTGATTACAGCAATAAAAAAACAAATTAACTGAACATCTGAACTAACGAAAAGCCAATTATTATGAATGAGCTATACCCTTTTCGATCTGTTATTCAACCTGTCCCCGATGGAGAACCGCGACCTTTATGGTCAGTGATGATTCCCACTTACAACTGTGCAAACTATCTGCGCGAAACACTGACGAGTGTGTTATCACAAGACCCAGGGCCAGAGATAATGCAAATAGAGGTGGTTGATGACCACTCCACCAAAGACGATCCTGAAGCTATTGTTAAAGAATTAGCAGGCGATCGCGTTAGTTTTTATCGCCAGCCAGAGAATGTTGGACACGTTAAGAACTTTACCACCTGCCTACAGCGATCGCGTGGCAAACTCATCCATCTTTTGCATGGTGATGATTGCGTTCGGGAAGGCTTTTATCGCAAGATGCAACAAACATTTGATACTCAGCCGGAAATAGGAGCCGCTTTCTGTCGTCACATCTTTATGGATGAGACAGGGCACTGGCGACACTTTTCTGAGATATTACAACCTCAAAGCGGCACAATTGATAATTGGTTGGAAAAAATTATAGTCAAACAATATATTCAAACTCCCTCTATTGTCGTTCGCCGACAAGTATATGAAAAGTTAGGTAGTTTTGACCATCGGTTTCGTTTTTATTATGAAGACTGGGAAATGTGGGTGCGAATTGCCGCACAATACCCTGTATGGTACGAAGTTGAGCCACTAGCTATTTATCGGCTACATTCTGTATCTAATACTGGACAAACTGTGCGTACAGGTAAAAACATCCAAGAGGTACGCAATGGCTTGGAAATTGTACAGTCTTATTTGCCTGCTTATCTGCCACAATCAACAGTCGATCGCCTGATCGATGCCAATAAAAAACACTCGGCAATCTGTGCTCTCAGAACAGCCCAAAATATGCTGATGATTGGCGATTTGTCTGCTGCGATCGCACAAATTCAAGAGGCATTTAAATGCAGTATTTCACCAAAGGTTATGGCATATTTTATTTACTTTGCTACTCAAGCTGGATTGAAACGTTCCCTGTCATTTTATCGAAGTTAAATAAACTAAATAATACCAATTGTGGAAGGTAATGAGATAGTCACTCCAGTCATTAAAATCCTTCCAGACTTGTTTATTGTTTGGCGACTTTAAAACTTACGCACTGTACAAACGCATCATCTCGTATATCAACTTTCAGGAAGAAAGGTATTGTCAAAATGCAAACTCCAGTTGCGTTCATCATTTTCAATCGCCCAGATAGAACCGCAAAAGTGTTTGAGGCTATTCGCCAAGCGCGTCCACCGATGCTCTTAGTTGCAGCGGATGGGCCTCGTGTAAATCGAGCTGGAGAGTCCGAAAAATGTGCTGAAACGCGATCAATTATCGATCGCGTAGACTGGCCTTGCGAAGTCTTAACCAATTATTCTGACATCAATATGGGAATGAAGCAGCGGGAAGCTACTGCTTTTTCTTGGGTATTTGACATCGTTGAAGAAGCTATTCTTCTGGAAGACGACTGTTTACCTCATCCGACTTTTTTTCCCTATTGCGAAGAATTATTGAGGTATTACCGTCATGATGAGCGGGTTATGACAATTTCTGGAGATAATACCCCCTTGGGCAATCCTAGAAATCGGCAGACTCAGGATAGCTATTACTTTTCGATTTATGCCCGAACATGGGGATGGGCAACCTGGCGTAGGGCATGGCAACATTACGATCTGGAAATGAAAAAATGGTCAACCATTCGCGACGAGGGCTGGCTGGAAGACATTCTTAGAGATTCCAGAGAAGTCCAATTTTGGCAAAACCAATTTCAATCTACCTATGATGGTTTTGATACTTGGGACTATCAATGGATGCTCTGTTCCTGGTTACAAAATGCCTTGAGCATTATCCCCACAGTTAATTTGATTAGCAATCTGGGATTCGATCTGGATGGAACCAATACAACAGATCGAGGCGATCCACGCTCCAATGTTCCGACACAAGCCGTGCAATTTCCATTACAACATCCGCCCTTCACGATCCCAGATCGCCAAGCCGATCGCTTCACAAGAGAACATGTTTATATGCCAAGTCTCTTGAAACGTGTCCAGAGAAAGCTCAGAAAAACATTCAAAAATTTCAAATAATTTGTCGATCTATTAATGTTTAACCATTGAATCTACTTATGCAAATTATTCATACTAGTTATTCTGATTTATCTGGAGGTGCTGCTCGTGCAGCTTACCGGATTCATCGTTGTTTGTTACAGGCAGAAATAGACTCTCGAATGCAAGTTTTGTCAAAAATTTCTGACGATCCAACAGTTAGAGGTAATTCATTAAAAATCGGAAGAATAACAACAGAAATTCGCACAGGTATTGGTTTATTAGCCAAAAAAACCATCAAAAGTTCCGATCCAACGCGTTATTCGGCTGGACTTCTTCCTTCTAATTGGGTAAAATCTTTCCATGCCTCTGATGCAGATGTGATAAATCTTCATTGGGTAGGTGCAGAGACTTTATCCATTAGTGAAATTGGTCAGATTCGTAAACCGATAGTGTGGACGTTTCACGATATGTGGGCATTTTGTGGAGCAGAGCACTATACAAACGATGGACTTAATGCTCGCTGGCGTGAGGGTTATCGAGCAGACAATCGTCCACAAGACGAGTCTGGTTTCGATTTAAATCGTTGGACTTGGGAACGCAAGCAACGTAACTGGAAATATCCTTTCCATATTGTGTGTCCTAGTAACTGGCTAGCAGATTGCGTTCGCAATAGTGCATTGATGGCAGATTGTCCCGTCTCAGTCATCCCATATCCCTTAGATTTAGATAGCTTTCGCCCGATTGAAAAAACATTAGCACGACAGCTTTTGAATTTACCTCAACAGCGATCGTTAATTTTATTTGGTGCCTTGGGCGGAACTAACGATCCTCGCAAAGGTATGGATTTATTATTACAAGCTACCAGTTTTCTGGAAAATCAAAAGTCAAAAGATATAGAAATTGAAATAGTAATTTTTGGACAGTCACGTCCGCCACAAGTTCCTAAATTTGGTTTCCCACTTCGATATACAGGACATCTTGCTGATGATATTTCTCTCGCTCTACTCTATTCTGCTGCTGATGTCTTTGTTGCACCTTCTAGACAAGATAACTTACCGAATACAGTTGTTGAGGCAATAGCTTGTGGTACTCCTACTGTTGCTTTCAAAATTGGAGGAATGCCTGATTTAATTCAGCATAAAGTGTCAGGCTATTTGGCACAACCATACGAAGCAGAAGATTTAGCAACAGGAATTCAATGGGTTCTACAACAACAAAAGGAAAGTAAATCTCTTAGTTTAGCAGCCCGTCGTCATGCAGAATATATGTTTGACCCAGTTCGGATCGCACAGCAGTACGTTGCGGTTTATAAGGAAGCAATGAATATACAAAAAAAGTGAGTGAGTAACTATATAGGGCTTGTTGAAAAAGCCCCACTGTAGATTTAGAATTTACGCAGCTTGATAAATACTAGCTTCGTAACAGAGTCTCATCAAATTCGTTTAGCAACCTCCCAGAGAAAGTGTAAGGCTTTTGAGTCTATAGAGGTGATAATGTTGCACTTCTAATATCTAAAAATTATGCTTCTTAAATTCATCCCAGAAAAAAATAAAATCCATTCAATACATAAAGTTTTTTCTTTGTTTGGCAATTTTAAAAATTTTATTTTTATATTTGGTCTAGCTATTTGGGCTATTATTCCGTTATTAGGTGTAGTTTTTATACTTGCATATTGCCAAATTAACGTTTCCCAAAATCAAATAGTAGGAAACCAAAAATGTATACTTAATATATTTCCAATCTTACTAGTTTTATTTACAATTACTACATATATAGCTAGCTTTGAGCCATTTCAAGATACAATTGTATATCTTGATATTTATTCTTCGCTTCAGAAAGAAACAGGGTTGACTATTCCAGATATCGAACTAGAACCAGTCTCTTTCATTTTGCCTAAATATTTGAGTGTATTAATAGGGCCTAGTCAGCTGAGTTTTTTATTCCTTCAATCTTTGACCATGAATACGGCTTTCACCGTTTTCGCCATACTATTTATGCCCG
Source organism: Nostoc sp. DedQUE08 (assembly GCF_034530895.1). NCBI lineage: Bacteria > Bacillati > Cyanobacteriota > Cyanophyceae > Nostocales > Nostocaceae > Nostoc > Nostoc sp. DedQUE08. Next base: position 29,009 of record NZ_JAVRCD010000036.1, on the reverse strand, counting down.
AATTTTATCCATTAATCATATTAATTAATGTCACGACTCAAGGATACTATTTTCAACTATTTTGGATGAGACAAATTTATTCATGGATATTTATAATACCTGCTATTTATGTTGATAATTTTGTTATTGCTTGTCTTTGTATATATGTCGGTTATTGGACACACAAATCTTCTTTAATGTATACTTTTGGCATATTACCTGGACTATTCAAGTATAAATTTATTAATGCATTAAATCCATTCAAATCATTTTCTAAATATTTGAATAATAGATTTAGTATTATTATTTGTTTTAGCTCGATACTTTTATTTTCATCAGTAATAATGAAATCACTGCTAGATTTGACAAGTTCATTGTCATCTTTTGATGGTTCTGTATCTCAGAGAATCGATATTTATGGCGGTGGCGGTGATGACTACAGTTTTGGAGATAAAATTAAAAATCAAATACGTCCTATTCTTGATTATATTATTATCTCTATATTTATCTTGAGAACCGATCTAAGCAAAATAAATAGAGTATATAGCAAAACAAATAGAAGATATATAAGATGGATTACAACATTCTTTTTGCTTTTCTTACTTTATTTTGGATCTTTAACATATGGATTTAATTTGAGAATTACCAGTATATTTTTTTGCATACCTGGTTTTTTTTATATTATCGCTCTCTCTTCAGACAAACTTAATGGTGCCTATAGCTATGATACTTTGATATTTATATTGGCAATTGTTTTCAGGATGATTTACTTTTTTGTTAGTATCACACTTCCTCAAAGCTACCTAACTTTTTGGAATGGTGAACCGCTAACTACACCAATCAGTGAATATTTTTACCTTTTTTATCAGTTTTTATTAAACCTAATTAATCATAACTAATATGAATAATTGCCAAGTATCGATAGTGACGATATCCAAAAATAATTACCAAGGATTGCAAAAAACCTTACAATCAGTCAAAGAACAAGACTATAAAATAATAGAGCATATTATTATTGACGGAGATTCTGATGATGGAAGTAAAGAGTTTTTAGATTCATATACCCATTCTAAAAATTATATTTATTTGTCAGAACTAGATAATGGGATATCTAGCGCATTTAATAAAGGGTTACAAAAAAGTAATGGGGATTTAATTTTCTTCTTAAACTCTGGAGATGTATTCTTTTCCAAAACAGTGATTTCTGAAGTTGTGCAAAGCTATATGCAACATAAATGGAAATGTGCTATTGGTGTCACCGTCACTACAAGTTTTGCTGGAGAAACCATATTTTATCGTCCGCCGCAACTTTCATCGAAATTTCTAAAATACTTTATGTTTTTACCACACCAGGGGTTTTTCTGTGAAACTTCTCTACATAAGAATTACAAATACAATGAATCTCTCAAAATTTCTATGGATTACGAGTTATTTTTACGAATGCTTAAAAATATAACAATCTTTTATTTACCTACAGTAATATCAATACGCGAACCTGGAGGTATTTCTAGCCAAACTCAAAAGAGAATTAGTGAACATTCACAAATACGTTTGATTTACGCTAATAAAATACATGAAAAATTGATAGTTAGCATTTTAAATACATTAATTTTATTTAAAAACTATCTCAAAATTGATTCACCTTTTGCATCAAAAAAAAAGTGAATAAATCCAAAATTATATTAGCGAATATTTACTAAGACTTCAGTCATCTCAAATATTTATTTTTGAAATCACCGCGTTTTTATCCATTTGTGAATTATGCATATAATATATCTTTTTAGACCGAAAAATCCCAGAGTGCATCATTGCTCAGAATCTTTTTACAAAGCAATGACACTAAATACTGATTCTGATATAGCTAGTTATTCTGTAAAATACTTGTATTCCGTCACTTTACGAGAGGTTTGGTCATTAATCAAACAGTTCGTGAGCATAAATAAGGAAGAAGAAATATCAGTATTTTTCTTTTTAATTCAGTTAGATTATTTAGTATTAGCTTTAATTTTAAAAGCTATTAGTAAATTATTAAATAAGAAATTAAAAGTTTTTTATTTAATGCATGAGCCTAAATTTGAAAAAGGAAGAATTAACCCTTTAAAAGCAGATATTGTATTTTTATATCATTTAATTTTTGGCTATATAGGAGATAAAATATTATTGCCTAGCAATGAGGCAGTTTTGAAAGCAAAAGACTTCGTTAATAATGATAAGCTTTACAAGTTAAACTTATCATTTATTTCTATACCAGAAAATATTTTACAAAATAATTTAGCACAACTAAAGTATAGTTGGGATAAGGAAAAAACTTTTTTATTGTTAGGTCGAGCAGATAGAGATAAAAACCCTCAAGGATTTTTATCTCTAGCAAGTATAATTAACACAGATTACCCAAAACAAGCGAGATTTATTCGGGGTGGAAGTGAGAGGAACATACAAGTAAATTACGACGAAAAACTAATAATTAGATTTCCTGGCTTCATTTCAAATAGTGCTAAAAGTTTCCTACTTGGTTTAAGCCACTTTGTTGTGATTCCCTACTCATTCTCAACTCAAAGTGGTGTGGTGACAGAGGCTTTGAGTTATGGAAAGCTTTTAATTATTAATGATATTTCTACTTTCTCATATTTAAAAGGTCTAAGTTTTGTCTTTTTTACTGATTTTAATGACAAAAGCTCAATGTCAAAATGCATCCATGATGTATTTAGTATGGACATAAATGATTATGAAACCCGCTATTGGGATGCAATAAGATACTTCCAAGAAAATCATTCAGAAGCTTATCTTTCAAAAACCTTGCAAGAAATTTTATAAACATATTTTTGTTTTTGAAATATACAGAGGTGAAATACATCCATGTCGAATACAGTACCTACAGTTTCTAGCAACATACAAGCAAGCATTACAGTGGGTATTCCTTTTTACCAAGGTAGCAATATTGCACATCTTCGTGCTGCTATTGACTCTATCTTATGGCAAAGTGTACCAGCAAAGGAAATTCATTTAATTCAGGATGGTTTGGTTTCAAAAATTTTGGAGGAAACTGTTAATGAATATACTGCAACTTATCCTCATATAAAACACCTCTTAATTTCTCAAAACATGGGTTTAGCTCATGCACTTAATATCTCCATATTAAACTCTTCATCTACATACTACGCAAGAATGGACTCTGATGACATTGCACATCCAGAGCGATTAAGTAAACAAATAGATTTTTTAGAAAGTCACTTAGATATTGACATCTTAGGTACTTGGGCTTTTGTCTTTGAGGATGAATTTCCAAGAGAAAATTGCTCAATTAGGATAATGCCTGTATGTAATCAGGAGATACATGCACTGTTTCATTATCAAAATCCGTTGATACATCCATCTGTGATGTTTAGAAGTAGTGTTTTTGCTAAAACAGGACTTTATAACATGAAATTTCGTTCTGAATGTGATTTAGAATTGTGGGCAAGAGCATTGAAATTGAGAGTTGGTATTTCAAATTTATCTGAACCTTTACTTTATTATAGAAATACAGGCGTTATCAGTAGAAGGTCTGCGGCTTTAGGACAGCAAATTAAAGCACGATATCAATACAATACTCTTTCACTAAAATTAAATATTCTCAAAGTAATGTCTTTACTATTTCGCATTCTTCCCTATAAAATGCAAGTTTGGGGATACAAAAAATTTAAAAAACAGAGCAATTTTAATCAAAATGCTGGCTAATTTTTAGTTAAATAGAAATCTTAGATTTCTATTTAATTATATTTAAACTATAGATATTAATTACCATCATAAAAAGTGGTTTAATATCATATCTATTTAATCTCCGTAAAAAATATTTATCATACTGTATATCTAAGTGGGATAACGCAATTAAACATAAGATAGAGTTAACTATGCCACATAGCTCAAACTTCTTCATCCCCACTTCTCGGAGTTAAGAGATATGGGATAAGAAGTTTGAATAGTTTAGATGTCTTATATTTAGTTACTAAGCTTATTAACTTATCTTACTTGATACAACTTTACTTCATAAGGATTTAAACGAGTACTGAAACTTGCATTAGGAAATAGGTTATTAATAGTTTTTTCATTAAAAGTAATTATTTTACCAGCTAAATTCTGAGTTAGTTTTACTACGAAATTTATTTGACTCGAAGTGTGATTAACAGCTATGATTAAAGATTTTGTAGTATTAGGAATAGGAAATAATTTAACTTCTATATTTGGGTTGTTTACTTGTACTGGATTACTTAAATCTTCTCCTCTAACGATTGCAGGAATGTAATCTCGGAATTCTTTAATAGTAGGATACAAAACTGACTCATTCCAGGAAGGTGAAGAGAGATAGTGTATCCAAAATAGCAACCCATCAGCCCCTGTCAGGACTGATAAATAAAACATATAGCGAAATTCTAACTTTGTTGGTAATCGAAAATCGGTCTGATTTCCTTTATAAGCTTGTATTACGTTCCAAAACTTTTTGTTTTTAACATCAGCAAGGGAAATGACTTCGTAGAGTGCTTTTCGGTAAAATGATACCCATTGGAATTCTACAACTCCATATTTACAAGGATAACAATCCCACATCAGTATATCCATTGCATCGCTGTAAGGTTCAATTTTTTCTATTTTGGTAAAAACTAATGCCACTGGCTTTGATTTATCTTCTTCCTTAATAGCTTTGTATACCTTTTTTAACAAATTTGGAGAAATTGGTCTAGGTTTTTTTATTTCTGGTTCATCATAAAGATACCAAGCATAAACGGAAGGATGGTTTTTATAAGTACGAATAAAGTCTTTCACTCCAGAAATATTTTCTGATTCGATTAAAATACGAGGAATCTCAAGCAGGATTTTTATTGGTGTTTTTTTAGAAGCATCCAAAAATGCCTGGATTTTTGCTTTGCTCTCTTTTTCAACATAGGGCATTAATAAGTCAATTCCTTTAGAAGATGCTTTGATTGGTACATCAATATTATTGATATTGTCATACCAACCTAAGAAAAACGGTAAACTTCGTTTCCGATTAGTTAAATATTTTTTGGGATTTAAACTTACAAGTATGCTGCTAGTACTAGCTACTAAAAAACCAGGAATTAAAGCTATAAATTTACGTCGCGTTATCATTATCAAATATTAAATTTAAGAACAAGCTTAATTAAACATCACATTGATTGGTTTGGCAATATTTGGTATTATCTATGAATCATTGCAACTTATTCAAGGACATTTGAGTACCTACCTCATACCTTAGTAGCGATGTAAGCAAACGTTTGTCCGCGATAAAACTGGTCACGTCCACCTTTGGTGATATATGCTGGTTCTCTGAAAATCATTGGCAATATTTAGAATTATAAATATTTTGTAACAGTTTCACTGCGTTAGCATTTTTTGTAGTGAATTTGAAGCGATCGCTACCACTAACAGTTATGCTTTCTTTAGTCACTGTCCCTTTTTAAGAAGTAACATTAAAATAAAAGTATAAATTTATACATTTAATTTGGGTCGTAGTGGCGGGCTTCACTGTTGTATACCAGAGTTGGTATTTGAGGTCTAGTCTTTGCTCGGTTGATAACAGTGCTGATGTTTTCTCTGGAAACGCATTTGCCGAAGTGACAGCGAAAATAATTGCGATCGCAGATAGGGTAGCATTGAATCAATAGTTAAATTTACAACTTTTGTTCTTAGCATTTACCCTTAATCTTAATACTGACTATTTCCAGATTAAACTACCACAAATTAAGAATTATTTTCCCTATAGTGTCAGTTTTAACATGCTTTTACCAGTAGCAAAAACAACTTAACATCGACGAATAACCACTGTCTAGTGACTAAGTGCAACCTTTAATTAATGCATAGCTAATTCTTTGCGTGCCTCTGCGTTTCCCTCTGTGCCCCTACCCTGCAAAAAGGCGAAGTGCTTATGCGTTTAAATAAAAAAGAAATCAGCAGACAGTTCCCAACCTACTACTTAGTTACAAAACTTAGACTTAATCTCAGACAAACTGGAGTATACACTTTTAAGACTGGAGACATTTAAGATACAGGTTCTACATACTTCTTAATAAATCCGCCTTGAGAACGCAAAACGTTCTAATCTAAAAGCTAAGTGGGTTAATTTACTGGCAGTTTTGCAGGTAATACTTTCAAGCTTATAAAGCATAGACACGCCGATGTGTCAAGCCTCAAAACAATCCAGACTTAACATATAAACGCTTATAATGGGAGTTTTACAAATCCGATGAGTGTTAAGGCGAGTGGTGGAAGCTCGGTTGCGCGTCCGCAACTATATCAAACCCTACCTGTATCCACAATTACCCAAGCGGAGCAGCAAGACCGTTTCTTGGGAAATGGTGAACTAAATGAACTGGCAAGCTATTTTGCATCTGGTGCAAAGCGTCTAGAAATTTCTCAGACGTTGACGGACAATGCCGAGATTATTGTGTCTCGAGCTGCTAACCGGATTTTTGTTGGTGGTTCGCCAATGGCTTTTTTAGAAAAGCCCAGAGCAGTAGAAATAGTACCGGTTAGTGCTGTTAGCGGTGCTAATGTTCAACAAGGGATGCAACTGGGAACTGTAACCTACGTTGAAAGTCGTGGTGGGTTCCTAGAAAATTTACGATCAATATTTAACTCATCCCCCAGCGGCCCGACACCTCCAGGTTTCAGACCAATTAACATTGCTCGATATGGCCCAAGCAACATGGCCAAGAGCTTGCGGGATTTATCCTGGTTCTTGCGCTACGCTACTTATGCGATCGTTGCTGGCGATCCCAACATCATAGCGGTGAATACAAGGGGTTTGCGGGAAATCATTGAAAATGCCTGCTCTGGAGAAGCTACGCTAGTAGCTTTACAAGAAATCAAAGCTGGGGCACTTTCATTTTTCCGCAACGATGCTGAGGGTACAGAAATTGTGTCTCAGTACATGGATGTTTTGTTAACAGAATTCAAAGCAGCCACACCTTCAAATAAACTGCGCCAACGCCCTTCTAGCGACCAGCAAGGGTTAGAATTGCCGCAAATCTACTTCAATGCCTCAGAACGTCGTCCCAAGTTTGTGATGAAGACTGGGTTATCCAGTAGCGAAAAAAATGAGGTAGTTAAAGCGGCCTATCGACAAATCTTTGAGCGCGACATTACCCGTGCTTATAGTTTGTCCATATCTGACCTAGAATCCAAGGTGAAGAATGGCGACATCTCTATGAAAGAGTTTGTCCGTCGTTTAGCTAAATCTCCCCTTTACCAAAAACAGTTTTACCAGCCTTTTATTAACAGCCGAGTCATCGAACTAGCTTTCCGTCACATTCTGGGACGGGGCCCAAGTAGCCGAGAAGAAGTACAAAAATACTTCTCGATTATTTCTAACGGTGGTCTACCAGCTTTGGTAGATGCCTTAGTAGATTCTGCTGAATACGGCGACTATTTTGGTGAAGAAACAGTACCCTACCTGCGGGGTCTGGGTCAAGAAGCACAAGAATGTCGCAACTGGGGGCCGCAGCAAGACCTGTTTAACTACAGTGCGCCTTTCCGCAAGATACCTCAGTTCCTCACCACATTTGCAGCTTACGAGCAACCGCTACCAGATCAACATCCTTACGGTTCTGGTAACGACCCCTTGGAAATTCAGTTTGGGGCGATTTTCCCGAAAGAAACTCGCAACCCCAGTACCAGTCCGGCTCCTTTTAGCAAGGATACCAAACGCATCCTGATTCACCAAGGAGCAGGGATTAATAACCAAAATAGTAATCCCAGAGCGCGGGGTGAAGCTCCTGGTACCCTTGGGCCCAAGGTGTTCAAATTAGACCAACTGCCTGGTACTAGAGGTAAAAAGGCTCCCAAAAGTTCTAGTGTCAGATACTCCGAAAGCTCCACACAAGCAGTGATTAGAGCTGCTTACCTGCAAGTTTTTGGTCGCGATGTCTACGAAGGTCAGCGCCCAAAGGTATTAGAAATCAAGCTGGAAAACGGTGACATCTCGGTACGGGAATTTATCCGTGCTTTGGCTAAGTCGGATGTCTTCCGCAATCTGTACTGGTCATCGCTGTATGTTTGTAAAGCGATCGAGTATATTCACCGCCGCTTGTTAGGTCGTCCGACTTATGGTCGTCAAGAAATCAACAAGTACTTTGATATCGCTTCTAAACAAGGCTTTTACGCGGTGGTTGATGCCATTATTAACAGCGTAGAATACAGCGAAGCGTTTGGTGAAGATACGATTCCTTACGAACGGTATCTGACTCCTGGTGGTGTAGCAGGGCGACAATTACGTGTTGGTAGCATTCGTGATGATATTGCCGCAAAAATCCAGAAGGAGGTAACACCAAGCTTTGTGACACTGGGTACAGTGACAGAAAAGCGGTCAGAACCAGATATTCAGTTCCGCATTAACCAAGGTGTTAGCAAGCAACGGGAACAAACCAAAATCTTCAAATTGGTGGCGAATACTACTGACAAGGTTGCAGTCAAAACTTTGATCAGCGCTGCCTATCGTCAGATTTTTGAGCGGGATATTGCACCATACATCGCCAAAAACGAATTTACCAAATGGGAAAGCAAGCTGGGGAATGGCGAAATTAGTGTGAAGGAATTTATTGAAGGTTTGGGTTATTCTAACCTCTACCTGAAAGAGTTCTACACACCTTACCCCAACACCAAAGTGATTGAGTTAGGAACCAAACACTTCTTGGGACGTGCGCCACTAGACCAAGCAGAAATCCGCAAGTATAACCAAATTTTGGCTACTCAAGGTATTCGTGCCTTTATTGGTGCTTTGGTAGATAGTGTGGAATATAACCAGGTGTTTGGTGAAGATACGGTTCCTTACCGCCGCTTCCCGACCCTGCCAGCGGCAAACTTCCCGAATACAGAGAAGCTTTACAACCAGCTGACCAAGCAAAACGATGACGTGGTTGTACCCAGCTTTAAGCCAGTACAAGCCCGTGTCGGAGTTAGTAACGATACACCGCTTTTGGTACAGGCGATCGCAGATATCGCATCCCAAACAAATGGTCAGCCATCCTTTGCTGAACTGGGCCGTTCCTACAACGATGCTAGCGGACAAACCGTGGAACAAGGTGTGCGTAAACATGCGCGCATTTACCGTCTAACAGAAAACACCAACCAAGACGAAAAACAACAGGCAATCAACGCCATTTATCGTCAAGTATTGGATGTATTTAGCGGTGAGGTGCCCGATAATTTCCGTCGCACTGACCTAGATAGCAAACTCCAAAATGGTGAAATTTCCGTGCGGGAGTTTGTGCATGAACTAGCTAGTTCCCAAATCTATCGCCAGCGCTTCTTATCACCTTATCCTCATACCAAGACCATTGAGTTCCTCTTCCGTCATCTGTTGGGGCGTACACCCGCAACTCAGGAAGAAATTGGCCAATATAACAAGCTGCTAGTCGATAGTGGTTTGTCAGCCGCTGTAGAAGCAATAGTCGAAAGTCCAGAATATAACCGCTACTTCGGTGAAGATGTTGTGCCTTACAACCGCTTCCCATCTCTGCCAGCAGGTAACTACCTCGGCAGTGTTGCGGTTGATTAAGAAGTAGGGAATAGGGAATAGGGAATAGGGTACAGATTATTTACTGTTCCCTGTCCCCTGTAACCTTTCCCCTGTCCCCTTCTTAACCTTTCGTAATACCGCTCTCAGATTGCAGTTAAAACAGTAAATTCTGAAAAGCAATATTACAAAGTATTAAGAGCAGTCATAAATGCTCAACAGAATGCCGGAAAATGTTTTGCGGAAGGTAACTGAGTTTGAAAGCTTGTGTACTTGTGTTGACTCAAGCAAAGTCGTAATTTATTAGCCGTAGCAGTTGTAAAACTGTTGTGTCTAAAAGAACGAGAAAACAAACTCAGTAAACCAAACTCAAAGTCGCACCAGTTTAATCAAATCCTGGTTTCATTAGTATTGGAGGAATCCATTAATGAGTATCGTCACGAAAGCTATCGTGAATGCTGATGCAGAAGCTCGCTACCTCAGCCCTGGTGAGTTAGATCGGATCAAGTCCTTTGTTACAAGTGGTGAGCGCCGGGTGCGGATTGCTCAAGTTTTATCAGAAAATCGCGAACGGCTCGTTAAGCAAGCTGGCGATCAACTGTTCCAAAAGCGTCCTGATGTTGTGTCTCCTGGTGGTAACGCTTACGGTCAAGAATTGACTGCTACTTGCCTGCGTGACCTAGATTATTACCTCCGCCTCGTTACCTACGGTATCGTTGCTGGTGATGTCACCCCCATCGAAGAAATTGGTGTTATTGGTGCCCGTGAACTGTACAAGTCCTTGGGAACTCCTATCGATGGTGTTGCTGAAGGTATCCGTGGGCTGAAGAATGGCTCTGCGTCACTGCTCTCTGGTGATGACGCTAGTGAAGCTGCTGGCTACTTCGACTACCTAGTTGGTGCCCTTCTAGGATAGGGTAAAGCTGTTTACCTACTTAAACAGAAGTATTGCAATACGGTTGGAAATAAGGAATTAACAACATGGCTCAAGACGCAATTACCGCTGTCATTAACTCCGCAGACGTTCAAGGTAAATATCTAGACTCTTCTGCTTTAGAGAAGCTAAAAGGCTACTTCTCCACTGGCGAACTGCGGGTACGTGCTGCTAGCACCATCAGCGCTAACGCTGCTGCGATCGTCAAAGAAGCTGTAGCAAAATCTTTGCTATACTCTGACATCACCCGTCCCGGCGGCAACATGTACACCACCCGCCGCTATGCTGCTTGCATCCGTGATTTGGATTATTACCTCCGCTACGCTACCTACGCTATGTTGGCTGGCGATCCTTCCATCCTAGACGAGCGTGTGCTCAATGGCTTGAAGGAAACCTACAACTCCTTGGGCGTTCCCGTCGGTGCTACCGTGCAAGCTATCCAAGCAATCAAAGAAGTAACCGCCAGCTTGGTAGGTTCTGATGCTGGTAAGGAAATGGGCGTTTACTTAGACTATATCTCCTCTGGCTTAAGCTAAGAACTAGTTTGCGCTTAAGAATTTAGGTGCGGCTTTATTAAGGTCTGGAAATCAGCCGTGAGTGCTAGAACGTTATATTGCTTATCTTGGTAAATTATCAGTGATGAGTGTTGGTGGTCTAGTATTGATGTTTGATTTCCAGCCTTTGAATGATTAAAAGATTTGCACTCAAGATTTTGAGATAAAAAAGTTTTCACAAGGTATACAGGAGATTTTCAAAATATGTCCCGTTTGTTTAAAATTACTGCTCTAGTTCCCAGCCAAACCCGAATTCGGACTCAACGCGAACTGCAAAATACTTACTTTACTAAGTTAGTTCCTTATGAAAACTGGTTCCGCGAACAGCAACGTATTCAAAAAGCAGGTGGCACAATCATCAAGGTGGAACTAGCAACTGGTAAGCAAGGTGCTAATACTGGCTTGTCGTAATTCTGTAAATAGAATATTATTTTAGGGAATTGGATAAGAGGTCGAGAAAGACCTCTTTTTTATGGCTCGGATTTTATGCAAATCAATAATTAAACATATTTAAAAGACGATACCCGCGAGTATAAAGTGGAACTGGAGCGTCAGCATTCTGTCTATTCTTAGCCTGTTCAATAGTTTCATCAAGCACAATTAGGTTTCTTTTCCAACCTTCAGCCAATTTTCTAGCGATCGCTTTTAACTATAGAACCCTAAAATTTAAGTATAAAATACTACTTTGATAGTGCAAAGTAGAAATGGCAATTTGTCAGAAATTATTGAACTAGTGGTGTATTGAAGTTAACAACTCTAATATTTATGGTTGTAAAGCCTACTTATGAGTTATAAGTTATGATTTATGAGTTTTATTTTTAACTCCTAATTTCTAACTTTTTACCTGTACCGATCGTGAATCTACGCCACCTGATTCCAATTTTTGATAGTTCAGTCTCCAACTGGGCATTAGAAGCGCGGTTCTTGCGCTGGTTAACCTTGATTTGGCTGTTCGTCGGCTTGATCATGCTATTTTCAGCATCATATCCTGTCGCTGATGCCCGTCAGAATGATGGTTTGTACTACTTTAAACGTCAACTGCTTTGGGTCTTAGTTTCCTTAATCGGATTCAATATTATTGTTAATTCGCCATTGCAGAAAATTTTGGGACTATCCCATTGGTTTTTGTTGCTATTTTTGGGGTTAATTTTTGTCACACTGATCCCAGGATTGGGAAGAAAAGCTTTTGATGCAGCGCGTTGGATTGCGATCGGGCCAATTCCGATTCAACCTTCAGAACTAATTAAACCCTTTTTAGTGTTGCAAAGTGCGCGGCTTTTTGGTCAATGGGAACGAATTAGTTGGCGGGTTCGTTTCGCTTGGTTGGGCGTTTTTGGTTTGGTACTTTTAGGAATTCTTGCCCAGCCTAACTTGAGTACAACGGCACTTTGCGGCATGACCATCTGGCTAATTGCTTTAGCAGCTGGCTTACCTTACAAGTACCTGGGAGGAACAGCAATTGGTGGAGTAATGTTGGCGCTACTCAGTATTAGTATTAAAGAGTATCAGCGTAAACGGGTAATGTCATTCCTCAATCCTTGGGCGGATGCTACAGGAGATGGCTACCAGTTGGTGCAAAGTCTACTAGCTGTGGGTTCTGGTAAAACTTGGGGAGCTGGATATGGGCTTTCTCAACAAAAGCTGTTTTATTTACCAATTCAAGATACCGATTTTATTTTTGCGGTGTTTGCTGAAGAGTTTGGCTTTGTTGGCAGTATGGTGTTGTTGGTACTTTTAGCTACATTCGCTACTCTCGGATTAGTTGTGGCGCTGAAGGCTAAAAATATAGTACATCGATTGGTAGCGATCGGTGTGACGACTTTGATGGTGGGACAATCATTGCTCCACATCGGTGTTGCTACAGGTTCTCTACCGACTACTGGCTTACCTTTACCGATGTTTAGTTATGGTGGTAATTCTATGATTGCCAGTTTAATAGCTGCTGGGTTGTTGATTCGGGTAGCACGTGAGAGTAATGAAGCTGAGGTAGTACCGTTGCGAAAACCTCAACTTGAAAATGGGCGCAGACGCCGAGCTTTTCATAAAACCAGGAATTGAGCTAGCAAATGCCCAAAAAGTTACCTCTGAGGTAAGGGAGTCTTAAATGGACTATTGCTAGGTGGCAGAGTAGGTGGAATTGGGTTAAAGCTAGGTATAGGAGTAGGCACTACTTTTTTGAGGACTGTGATTGCAAATCCTCTTTGCTGGGGTTGTTGCTTACCAGATATATCATTGACTAGCAGTCCGATTTGAGCGGGGAAGGCTTGATTTACTAAAAACTTCGTTGAACCAACTGCTGGAACGTCATTGCCGTATGGTAGAAGTTTAACCTGAATATTTTCTCCCTCTACTCTCCAACTCAGAATAGCAGATGTTCCTTCATTGAGAACCAAATTTGGTTGTTCGCTACCGTTAATTTTGAAATAGACAATCTTAAATGGTTTGGGTAATATTGGAATTTTTGATTCAGCTTTTTTAGAACTAATTTTGTCGCTTCCATTGTTAGAAACAGTTTTGATTTCAAATGCAAAACTTCCCACTTTATTTGCTAATAAAGGAATATTTTTACATTGCAATTGTTGATTTTGTTGTATACATAGTTTTTTAAGTTTAGGGTCTGTAATATTGCCTTGATTAAATTTGTAAGTAACTGGTTTACCATAAGATGTACCATCATCTGCATTGCCAACAACCTGTAGTTGTGACAGCAATAATGGACGTGCAATTGTCCAACTAAAAAGAATATTTTCACCTTTTGTGTACTGTGGCTTATCTAGCTGAAAATTAACTACTGATGCAATTGGTTTTTCTGCAATTTCTACTTGGGTACTTTGCGCTGCTACTTGGTTATTTCGGGAAAATATTTGTATGCCATTGTGATAAAAAGCTTGTAATTCAAAAGTGTAATTACCTTTTGTTTTTACTCCAGTTTTGACGTTGCTACAAATTAATTCTTGTTTATTTTGTACCTGACAAGCAGGGATTTCATTAGCACTTACTTTACCCAGTGTTTCAGGAATACCATTGCTAAAGTCATAAGTAATCGGCTGAATAGGTTGGGAACCTTTAGCCGTCAAAACTAACTTTTTTAACTGTTTATATTGATGAATTTCCCAGTTTAAAGCTACCTCATCACCTTCAGTAATTTGAGAGTCATTTGCACTAAAATTTTCTAATCTCAAAGGATCGGGGTTTAAAATTCGCCAAATGATAAATCCTATCCCTCCCAATAACCCCAAAATTGCCAAAACTAACAGAAGAAATTGCCACCAAGGGCGGGGTTTCCATACCAAAGTTCCTTGAGGTAGTGTGTTCGGTAGAGGTAAATTTTGTTGGTCTTTGATATTGAGTTGAAAGTTGATCGCTAGCCCTGCACCAAACCACGGTCGTCGCCACCAAGGTTTGGGTTTGACCGTCAAATTAGCCACAGTACTTCTATTAGGTAATAATCTGACTTCAGTAGGATCAAATTTGTAAGTATATAGTTCTTCTTCGTCTCGACTTTTTAAGTTTAATATTAGTTCGCGGACAATATTGCCCTGGTTAGCTAGTGATAATTCGTACTTGCCAAGACTACGGCTAACTTGTCCCAAGATGGTATTAAGTTCTATATCTAAGCGATAATTTGTCGGAATTTGGATATACACCAAATCCAGCAGTACTAAATCTGGAGAGTTTTCTGAATACAAGCGGATTGTCGGCGAATAGCTTCCCGCAAGGGTATCTCCAGGTGGGTGAAATTTCAACAATATTTGACCTTGCGTACCAGGATTGAGTTCTAATGCAGTCACGTCAGACACTAATCCTGGCCCCTCAAATCCAGTCGCAGGATAATTAATTGTGAACCAGTCATCGTCTAAATCTGGACAACTCAAGCGGAATCTGTCTACGAGATAAGAGCGATTGTCAACTATTACCTCCACTTGCAAAGGCTCACTAGGATTGAAAATTAACGGTTTGTTGGGGTTGGTGTTAGGTCTGATGGAAAATGTTGGGTCGTTCACCCGAATTGCAGTCTGTTCTTTTAGCAGAACCTTAATTTGGTTTGCGAAAGTTATGGGAGTATCTTGTGGATAATGTAGAGGAGAATCTACGACTAGTGTATAGTCATAGGTTCCTGGGAGAGCATTTGCGGCGATTTGAAACTCAAATCTGACTTCGTCGCTATTTTGCCCTGGAGCTAATGCTAAACTTTCTCTAGGAGAACTAGACCAGCCGGTTAAATTTTGAAATACTTCGTCAAAAATAAAATATAAGTCAATAACCGCACTTTGATTTCCCTGATTGATTACAACAATATAAAGTTCAATGGTATCTCCTGGCATCCCAAATTGAATTCCAGGTGGGTTGATAATAACTTGCAGTGGATTGAATTTAGCTTGCATGTCATTGATTCCCTTATTTGATGCGGTGTAATTTGACCTGAAAATCTTCACCACCACTCACAATCATGGTTCCTTGATTGGTTTTCAAGTCGATACTATTGATTTTTTTAGAGCTTTGGTAAATTGTTTTACCTTCTGCTGCTCTTGTTTTGTCAAGCTTATGTTCGGGAGTTAAGTACCAAACTACGACTCGTCCATCATCGCCACCACTTACTAAGAGACTCCCATCGTCACTAAATGCTAGAGTCCGCACAGATGTTTTTGATGCTGACCAACGGTCTAGTTGTAAACAATTAAGTTCATTTACTTTTTCTAGCGGATTCGGATTTTTGAGAGTTTGACACTGATTTAAATCCCAAATGGTAATAAATCCCGCAGAATCAGAAGTTGCGAGGATTTTTCCTGTTGAGTCAGGAACAAAAGCTAATCCCCAAATATAATCTTCAGGCCCAACTAATGGGTCTAGTTTTTCTAGATTTTGCACCGATAAACTTGGGAATTGTTTATTAGATTGAGTTTGATTCCACTGCCACAATATAAAACGCTTAAAGTTTCCAGCAATTACTAGAGTTTTTGCATCTGGGCTGAGATTTAATGCCCGGACTTGGAAACCTGAGAGTTTCAATCTACTTTGTACGTCAATAACTTGCGGTTCTGGCAGAAAATCGCTGTTAGGCGCTGGTCTTGACCATAGTCTGACTTTACCACTGCCATACCCACTGAATAAGTTAAGTGAGTTTGAGGTGAAAGCTAGGTCAAAAACGCGATCGCCTTTTGCTTTAGGATCTTTAAGGTCTTGAAGTTGGCTAATCTTTGTACCTGAAGGAATATCTCTGAGTTCAATTACACCATTATCTAAACCAACAGCAGCGCGATTATTTTGTAATGGCATGAAGCGCAAGACTTCTACAGCGTCATCGGTAATGGCCATCAAGCCTTTAGGCTGTTGTGCTTGGTCGCAAGCAAGGGGCTGCCCAGCGTATCTTACAGTATCATCGGGGTCTAAACTATCAGCACCAATTCTCCAAAATCTTAAGGTGCAATCATCTGACCCACTGACCACAGATAAACCAATGCCACTAAAGCGCACTGAGTTGACAGAACGGGTATGCATTACTCCTTTTGGTTGCAAGATTAATGCGAGGAGTGCGGCTAATAGTGCGATCGCAGCCAATTGTAGCCATAAAGGTATAATTGGCAGAGTCTCTACTTCTAATGTCTGCGTGGCTGGGTCTGTACTGCCTAAACGTTGATCGGATAATTCTGATTTAGCCTCTAATAATAGAGTTTTGCCGATTCCAATCCAAGGACGTTTTGTTTTAACATCAAGGATGACTTTACTTGTCTCTCCTAGATGCAGATTAGCGGTTTCAGGAAGCTTTTTAAAACTACATTTTCGCCAATCTCTACCCTGCATTTGTACATTAATTTGCTGATTGAGATTGCTAGCGTTTTTAAATAGTAATTCAAAGGAAGCTGTATCAGATTTCCAGTCAAGCAACCATACCGATTTATTGGGGATTTTCAGGTGTTTTTCGGTGGTAGTAAAGTCTATAAAACCCACTGGCAAAACTTCAATATTGCCTCCAGCATTAGTTGGATAACCATTATTGCTAACAGCTTCAATAGTAAAAGGGTAATTTTGACTGGGCGCTTGCACTACAGAAGGAGGTTGGCATTGGAATGTAGCTTCTGCTAAACCACCCGGATCTAAAGGTAATCGGCGTTCTGCACTGCCAGCCAGCCAAGACGGATCGACGCCTGTAAAACGCAGCATTACCTCAGTTGGTTGTTGCCCCAAGTTCCGCACCCGTACTGGTATATCGACAGAATTGCGGGGATAAACTTGGAACTCTCGTACAGGTAATTCTACACTTAAATGTGTTGGTCTGTTGTCTCGCTCGATTTTCAGGCGTAGCACAAGTCTGGACTGTTGTGCTAATTGCGGTGAAAAAATGTTTACCATCAGGTTAACAGTACCAACAAATCCCGGCATGGGTGTATTGAATACGAAGACCTGGAAGATGGTACTACTGCCTGGTGGCTTGGCTGCCGCTACCTCTGGTTCAAGTCTATACCAGCGATATCCTGTGTTGCGGATTTCTCCGGCTGCGGTAATTTCTATCTGAAAATTGACGAAGCGATCGCTATCATTATTGACAGTTACCTCAAATGATACAGGAGTATCACCTGGACGAAAGGTTAGGTTTTGAGTAGAAAGGCTGGCATTAATAACACTTTTTTCCATGTTATTACTTATAATATTTTTTTATATTCTGCATGACTAGCACTATTAAAAAATTAATGTCTCGTGAAAACGTGACAATAGCTTTTTTTCTTTGATTATTGAAATTTATATACTATTAAATATTGTGTAATAAATTGGCCAATTTATAAAAGTCATTTTCAAAGGCGATCGCTAATACATATACAGCAGAATTCAGAATTCAGGAGTAATATCATGTCCGCATAATTAGTTATGCTAACCACAGTCATTACACCCCACCCCCAACCCCTCCCCGCTTGCGGGGAGGGGAGACAAGGCGTAGCTTTGGCGGGGTGGGGTTCTTCGGGTTTAATAAGCAATCAAGCGGACATGATATAAAACACGCTTTATACCTGGGTAACAGATTTAGCTTGCTTGTGTACCTCACCAACTTGAAATCTGCTGTATAAGCCAAAAACCTTGTAGAGACATAGCACTGCTACGTCTCTACAAGGGTTTCGGATAACGCATATTTAATTTCTGGATATGACCTTCTCAGCAACGCCTGAACTCAAATTAAAATCGCTGCCCAATTCCCAGATGCACTTTGCTTTCTCCCTGGTCGTTAATGCCATAGTCAGCCCGAATTAAGCCTAGTGGTGAATTTAATCGCACTCCCGCCCCATAACTAAAACCATAACCTGGTTTATCCCGTACACCTGCCGGATCTCCTAATACAGTATCACCAGAACCTAAATCTGAGGCGAAGTCGGCAAACAATACACCGCCTACGATTGGTAAGACGGGAAAACGATATTCTGCGGAAGCCAACACGTAACTGCGACCACTGCCAACTTCTCCAGAATCGTAACCGCGCACTGAGTTGGAACCACCCAAGTTAAAACTTTCGTAGGGCGGTAAATTTCCAAGGACGGTACCAGCTTGGACATTCACCGCAAATACTTGTGGCTGTTTGCTGTTAAATAACTGCACTGGTAAATATTGGCTGTAGTTGGCTTTGAGACGATTGAGGGAAATATTACCTTCGCCGATGGGTATAGATTGTTCTGTACTCAGACTTAGAACGGAACCTTGAGTTGGATTGATGGGATTATCTCGTTTATCTTTGGTGGCGGTGAAGGATACGGTAGTTAGGTCGTCAATACCAGTTCCACTCGCAGAGAGGGGATTGCCCTGAACGTCAGTAGGGGTAATATTACCTTGGCGATCGCGAATACTAGTTCGGGTATAGTTTAATCCTAATGAGGTATTCCAATCGTCAATTGGTCGCTGCAAGCTGACACCACCGCCAATTTGACCTTCTCGCACTTTATCGCCGTTAGCTAGCTTAATCTTGTCATCAAAGGTTTCCGAAAGTTCCTGACTACGAAAACCATTTACAGTGTAGCCCAAGCGATCGGGGTTAGTTATTCGATAGGGGCTAATAAATTTGGTATTAAATTGTAAGTCTCGGCTACTTACCCCAACATTCACACCTAAAGTATCATTAACACCACCGACATTCTGATCTTGATAGCTGATTGTACCTACCAATCCTTGATCGGCATTGTAACTCCCACCCAAATTAACACCACGCGCCCCAGTTTCTTTGAGTTGGTAAACTAAATCAAGTTTTGTTGCATCACCTTCTAAAGCAACATTCACAGTTTCAAATAAACCAGTCCGATATAGTTGTTGAATGTCTTGTTTAACGACATTTTCTTGGAAAATTTGACCGGGTTTCAACTTGAGTTGTTGTTGTAAGAAATCTGCTTTGGTGCGTCCTCCGACGGGATTTCCCTTGCTATCAAGGGTTTTACCCTCATCGTTGACAAAGCGAAATTTGATATCACTCACCAAACCTTCAGCGACATTCACAGTGAGAATGCCTTGAGAACTGGGTTTAATTGATAGCACCCGCGCTAAGTTATAACCATTGTCGGCGTACCACTTGTTAATTTGTGCTACTGCTTGTTGCAATCCACTGGGACTAATAGTGGTTCCAATCTGAGATTGCAAACGTTGTTGAGCGACTTGATAGGTAAGTACTTTAGCACCAGATAATTGCAGCGATCGCACAATCACTGGTTGAACTTGGTATACTACATTCAATCCAGCCTGAGTGCTAAAGCTATTCACACTGACACTACTAAATAAACCTGTATTTAAAATTGCTGTTACATCTCTTTGCAGCTGGCTTTGACTGGTTTCTCCACCCACCTGGGTTTTTATTACCTGGCCAATGATTTGCTGTAATTCTTGATTGGCTCCCACCACCCGTACATCTGTAGCTCTGACTACCAAATCGCTTTCAGTAGCAGGAGTTTTGGGGGATGAAGGGGAAAAAGAGGGAGTGGGAAGAAGCGTTACTGATGAATTTCCCTTGTCTGTTGATTTTAAGACTACTGGGGAATTTTTGTTTGCACCTGTTTGCACGGCGACAGGATTTTGGGAAAATTGTTGTGCAACTATAGTTTCTGGGGAAGCAATTGTCTCTACCCGTGCGGGAGTGTCTTCAATTATCGGTACCACCAAGTTACCAGCTTTTGCAGTTGGAGTAACGGTTTTAGCAGGTGCAGCCGTTGCTTGCTGAGTAATATTGCCAGTAGCTAATGTAGCTAATGTAAAAATTGCAGTAGCAGAAACTCGCATAATATTTAACCTAATTAACTGGGAGTTATACTAATTTTGGATTTTAGATTTTAGATTTTTGATTAAAAGTATTGACCAAAAGGCTGTTCTAGAAATTTCAAACAATTACATTCCTATCCAAAATTGGTATTAGTTGTAGGGAAGTAAAGGAATAGGGAAATACTAACTTCCAGCTTCCTTGTCGATTTCTCTATTTATACCTCTTACCCAAACAGACAGTTAATTTTGATATTTTGTTTCTTATGAGTAATCTATCTCGGTCATCTTTAGCTTCTAACTCCCAATCCGCAACTTCTCCTTTGCGGTTACTTGTATTAAGTAATGGTCATGGGGAAGACATGATTGCAGTTCGGATTTTGCAAGAACTCCAACGACAACCAAACCCACCAGAGATATTTGCTTTGCCTCTGGTGGGTGAAGGACGTGCTTATGAACAGTTGGATATCCCCTTTATCGGTTCAGTCCTGAATATGCCTTCTGGCGGCTTTATTTATATGGATGGCCGCGAATTAGCGCGGGATGTACGCGGTGGTTTATTGCAACTTACCCTCAGCCAAATTAAAGCTATTCGCCGTTGGGTAAGTTCCCAAAAAAAATTAGGTAATAGAAGAGCGATTTTAGCAGTGGGAGATATTTTGCCACTGTTGTTTGCAACATTTAGTGGCGCTAATTATGCTTTTGTCGGTACGGCAAAATCTGAATATTATGTGCGAGATGAAGCTGGATTATTACCACGAAAATCTAAAGACGCGGGTTGGGAAAACTTTTCTGGTTCAGTTTACCATCCTTGGGAACGTTGGTTAATGAGTCGTCGCCGTTGTAAGGCTGTGTTCCTTAGAGATGCGCTGACCACAGAAACATTAAAACAATGGCCAATTCCAGCTTTCTATTTGGGTAATCCGATGATGGATGGTCTAGAATCGAGGTTTTCACGCCAACAATTTTATAGTCAGAATATCCAACAGCAAGAGACAGTTCGACCTTTTGTAGTGACTCTTCTTCCTGGTTCTCGTCCGCCAGAAGCATACACTAACTGGGAAACAATTATGATTGCTGTATCTGCATTGATGACAAGTTTTCAACAGCGAGATTCAATCTTTTATAGTTCTAACAAAGTAGTGTTTTTAGGTGCGATCGCTCCTGGTTTAGACTCTAATATTTTATCCCAAAGTGTGCAATCCCAAGGCTGGCGCGCTGAATCAGCATCTCCTATCAAACTAAGCGATCCAAATGTCTTGACATTTAAACAAAGAAATGCTTATCTGCTATTAACACAACAAGCTTATAATGATTGCTTGCATTTGGGAGATTTAGCGATCGCAATGGCAGGTACAGCCACAGAACAGTTTATCGGTTTAGGCAAACCTGCGATCGCAATTCCCGGTAATGGCCCACAATATAACCTTGGCTTTGCTGAATCTCAAAGTCGTCTACTGGGATCGTCTTTGATTTTAATCGATCGACCAGCAGATGTAGCGAAGGTTGTACAATCCCTATTCAAAAACCCTGATAATTTGCAAATTATTGCTGAAAATGGTGGGCGACGTATGGGTAAACCGGGAGCAGCACTACGTATTGCTAATTGCTTGCGGGAAAAATTGGGATAATGGGCAGTGGGTATGGGGCATTGTGGCAGGTTATTCTCCTTATCCCCTAGTCCCCTTATCTCCCTTGTCCCTAATTCCTCACGCCACCAACCCCGAACGTAAGGCCCTCACAGCAGCTTGGGTACGGTCATCAGCACATAGTTTATTTAAAATATTACGAACATGGGTTTTTACAGTACCAACTGTAATGTAAAGTTTCTCGGCAATTTGACCATTGCTACACCCAGCTACAATCAACTCGAGGATTTCCAGTTCCCGTTGAGTCAGAGGGTATGTTTCCAAAACTTGCTCGTATTCTGTCGCCAGCGCTTCAATTTTGACAGTCTTCGGCTTGTCAGAACCTTGACTTTCTCCAGGAATACCTTGGCGCATCTTCCGCAATACCACGTTGGCAATTGCCGGATCGATCCAAGAGTTACCGCCGTGAGTTGCTTGAATTGCCTCAGTTAATTTACTGATGCTGGTTTCTTTCATATAATAAGAATCAGCGCCAGCTGCGAAGGCTGCAAGTACGGCATCCTCTGTATGATCCATTGTCAAGATCAGAATTTTCGTACTTGATTGTCCACTTTCAGCCTGGGAGCGTTTAAATTTACGAGTGAGTTCGATGCCATCCATGTCAGGCAAGCCGATATCTACTACCGCTACATCTGGCTTTGCCGTTTCTAAAAGTTTTAATCCTTGAGTAGCATTTGCCGCTTCCCCAATTACTTTCAATGCACTATGAGACTGTAATGCTGCTCGTAGCCCCATTCGCGTTAAGTCATGATCTTCAATTAAAATAATACTAATTTCATTCATCGCTACACTCACTCTTGCGCTGTTTGCATCTTTCAAAGTATTGCCTTTTGTAACTATTATCTATTATTTTCCCAAACTCAAGATAGATGATATTTCAACCTGTCTGCATCCACCGATAGAAATAACAAGTAGCCAAAATTTTTACATTTAGATAGAGGACAAATCTAGCTGGAGATATATAGATACTTACACAAAAAGTATGAAATATTGAAACGAATGCCAAATTGCTGTTCCTTGCTGATAATTCAGCTTTAAATTGTCATGTTGCATCCGTTAATTACTATTATTTTGGAGCAAACTTTAAAAAAAGCTTACGAAAATGAAAAAATTACACCGTGTGAAAGTTGCTTTACGAGAAAGTAAAAGATGGTTGGGAACAATTTTTAATCAAACCTTTGGATTCATCCGATTGATAGAGCCAATAGAGATCCTCATAGAAGGAAGGGAATCAGCCAGCGTTAAAATTTTCTGAAATCATAAACAACAAAGTAATTCGTAGTCCTTTTTAACGAACTTATCCGTCTGACTTTTCACAGGATATAATACAAGCCGCTCTGTGCGAACCTCTCCCCTTTTAGGTTTTGAATTTTTGCCTAACTTTTGTCGGGAACCTTTCTTCGGAATTAAACTTTGGTAATTTTGCGAACATCTATAAGTTCAATATACCTGGATAAATACTAACACAGATGTGGCGATCGCTAAGAAAATTGTCGAAATTTCAGGAGGTAGGATTACTTCAGATTCACAAATAGGTATAGATAGTACTTTTTTATTTATTTAGTCTAACTAACCTGATAGTAAAACTGTTCAAGCTTATGGTACATGATAATGGGATGCAACTCTCACCAATGACTGACGACGGTGGCTTCCTCACTCATCTACAATTGTTTTAAGCTTGGTAAAGTATTTTATTTTACTTTATATCAGTGGTGTCTGGTTGTTAATTACTAATTTTTTGCAGGACATTGGTCATTTGTTAGGAGTTTAGTTACCATCTGGGAAATTAACCAGATTGAATATCCAACAGACTCAATTCAACGCAAGGAAAGACTCGAAACGAGCGACATACTACTAACGGAGGATAACAAAGTTAATGTGATGAATATCAAGCAGGTATTAAAGTGGATCCTATGCAAAATACCTTAATCAATCAAATTACAGGTTTTAGATGAAGGGAAATTTTATATTCTTTAGTTGGATAATCTAAAAAGATAAAAGATAAATATTATACATCAACCTATGTTTGGCGGCGAAAGTTAAAACCGATGGAAGAGACGCTGAAAATTTTGGTTGTAGACGATGACGAAGTAGACCGGATAGCAATCTGTTCTGCCCTGACTAAAGCAGGTGTTCAGATAGAACTGTCTGAAGTAGGCAATGGTAATGAAGCATTCTCTGTCTTAAGCATTACTACTTACGATTGTGTTTTCCTCGACTATCGTTTACCAGATCGGGACGCACTAACCTTGATTCAACAGCTACGTTCTTCAGAAATTAAAGTTCCTTTAGTAGTTTTAACTGGTCAAGGAGATGAACAAATTACTCTCGAATTATTGAAAGCTGGTGCTACAGACTATCTCTCTAAGTCTAGAATATCCCCAGAAAGTTTGTCGCAAGTTTTACGGAGTGCGATTCGGATTTATCAAGCACAAATGCAGGTCGATTTGGCAAACCAGCACCTTAGAGAAACTCATGAACAACTCATTTGTAAGAACCAAGAATTGGAGAGACAACAGCAACAGATTCAAATGCAAAACTTCAAGTTATTGGAGGCATCACGTCTAAAATCACTTTTTTTGGCAACTATTTCCCACGAACTTAGAACGCCGATGAATGCGATTATTGGTTTTTCACAAATACTCTTGCGTCCTAAATTCGGTCAACTAACGCACCAGCAAGCAGATATGGTTGAGCGCATTTTGAATAATGGGAAGCATTTACTGATGCTACTCAATGAAGTTCTCGACTTTTCCAAGCTGGAGGGAGGAGGATTAGATTTAAAGGCAGAAAGATTTGATATATCAAAGGTAATCAATCTCGTTGTCAGTGAAATGCGTTCCCTAGCTGATGCTAAAAATCTTTCATTGTTAGTACAAACCGATTTGCAAAATCCTTTGATATTTAACGATCCAGTTCGTGTCAAACAGATTTTGATTAACTTGCTTTCCAACGCCATTAAATTCACAGAGTCTGGTGAAATCTGGGTTGAGGTTAAGGAACTACCTGGAAACCGAGTAGTAATTATCGTTCAAGATACAGGTATAGGCATAGCTCCCAGAGATTTTAAACATATTTTTGAAGCATTTCGGCAAGTAGATCAAACTATCACTCGCAAATATCCAGGTACAGGTCTGGGTTTGGCAATTATAGATTCGCTAGTGCGAATGATGGGCGGTAAAATATTTCTTGAGAGTAAATTGGGGGTGGGTTCAATGTTTAAAATTGAATTGCCACGTCAAATTACATTACCGACTGTAGCCGCAAATGCTCCAGCTTCACAGTTAGATAACGATGATTTTTTTTCTCCTGCGCCAAATCCTCATCAGTCATCTTCTCAAGCCAGAAAAGCACCAATAGAATATCCTAAATTTAAAAATTACTTCCAGAAAAACTGATACAAATTTATAAATCATGTCTGTAGTTGAAAATAATAAAATTTATCGGATATTAGCAGTTGACGACACTCAAGATAATCTGATTTTGGTTCAAGCCATTTTAGAAAGTGAGGGGTATGAAATTGATTTGGCTTCAGATGGAATAAAAGCTTTACGGAAAATTGAGCAATCTCCACCCGATCTGATTCTGTTAGATGTAATGATGCCGGGGATAGATGGCTATGAAGTCACACGTCGGATTCGGAATAACCCTGCAATTTCTTATATTCCAATTCTATTAATTACTGCCTTTCATCAATCCAGCGTTGTCGAAGGTTTGGATGCTGGAGCTGACGATTTTATTCGTAAACCATTTGATACTGATGAACTACTAGCAAGGGTGCGATCGCTATTACGTCTCAAGCACAGTCTGGACGAACAACAAAAAATGGCCCGCCAACGGGAAGATTTTGTTTCCCGTCTGACTCATGATTTACGAACTCCCCTAGTAGCCGCCGATCGCATGTTGAATTTGTTTGAAATGGAAACATTCTGCAAAATTTCGCCGGAAATGAAACAAGCGATCGCAGTCATGATTCGCAGTAACCAAAATCTGATGGAAATGGTCAACACCCTATTAGAAGTGTATCGCTTCGAGGCGGGTAAAAAAACCTTGAATTGGGAGGAATGCGATTTATGTGAAATATCTCAAGAAGTAGTCAGCGAACTAAGTCCTCTAACTAATGAAAAAGGCTTGACTCTGGAAATTGATACCCATCAATTAGATCCACTGAGTCCAAACGCTGCTATTATCATGGGCGATCGTTTGGAATTACGGCGAGTGTTAAACAACCTGATTGCAAATGCCATCAAATTTACAGATACAGGAGGCATAACAATCCGCATTTATGAAACATCATCTAATCCAGGAGATCCAGATTCGGTAATACTTGAGGTAGAAGATACAGGATATGGAATTGCGCCAGAAGATCGGGCAACAATTTTCGAGCGATTTCGCCAAGGCAGAAATAAACGTTCGGGTAGTGGCTTAGGACTACATCTATCCCATCGCATTATAGAAGGGCACGCAGGAACTATCAAGGTCGCTTCTGAAGTAGGGAGAGGTAGTTTATTTACTGTGCAACTACCTAAAAATACTTAAGTTATTCTCCTTCACCACCGATTATTTTGCGGATATCTCCCAAGAAATTACATTTATAACAGAAGGCAGGAGGCAGGAGGCAGAAGGCAGAAGGTAAAACTATTGCTATTTCTAGCATTCACGCTTGTCATTATGTCCTAACCTAACCTATGTGACTACCGCTATAATTTTGGATGTATTTTGATGCACCCAGCAAAAATAAAATTAGCTTAAATTATTTAGTTTAAATTATATAGATTAATTACAGCAGCATTTGAAGGTTAATCCAATCAAAATATTGCCAGATAACTTGCCTCTTCCAATATTTGTATACTCCCAACGGTAGATGTATTGCGCGACTAAAATAACTAAATCTACTTTTGTATCATTCTATAGATAGTAGAAATAACTATTTTACAAAGTTATTATTCAACCTATTAATGCCTGAAAAACGTGTATGCACCCTGGAATCATAACCCAGGGTCTTTTTTATAAAAACCTAGATAATCATCGTTTTTTCATCATTGACTACTGTCCATGTCCACCCTATTAAGAGTTGAGGGTGGACATGGACAGCAGTTAAAAAGGATTATAAAGTAAACTAAAATACAGACCGTTTTCTTGTAATGTTCTCTCATTTGAGTTAACAGATACCAAAGGAATACCCCAGTCAAGACGAACGGTGAAGCGATCGCCCTGTGCCCAACGCAACCCCAGACCAACAGCAGCTAAAGTATTGCGATCGGTATTCTCTTTACCAGAACTGTTCCAGCCAACACCAAAATCCACAAAGGGGATAACCTGTAAGATGCTATTTATCTGAGGTAAGCGCAGAATCGGTACTTGAACTTCCGCAGAAACAAAAGTACCATTATCCGTCAGCAGATAATCTTGACGGTAGCCGCGAATGCTATCCTGCCCACCTAAGCCAAACTGCTCTATAGGCAAAAGTGTTGTAGATGCAAGTTGCGTATTTAAACGTAATAATAGTAAGGTTTCAGGAGCTAAAAGGCGGGCCCACTGTGCTTGCCCTTGCCAAGCAAAAAAACGGCTATCAGGAGCATCTTGATTAACCGTGGCATTCAACACATCTATGCCCAAACTGAATTGAGAGCGTAGGGCGATGACTTCCCGGCTGTTACGACTCGTCCATTCTTGAAAAACTCGCAACGCAGATACCCTAGTGCGTCCCTCATTATCAGCGCCAGGTGAAAGTAAAGAGGGGGGAGCTGGTGGGTTCTCTCTCTGTAGTATCCACGAGATATCACTTTCGCGTCGGGAAGCTGTTAACCCCAGAGCGAATTCTTGTGTAGGAGTTTGGATTATTGGCTGGCGGAATGTCAGTTCGTAGTAGCGAGAAGCCGATTCGATATCTAGGAAGTCGAAAGGAGGCTCAATGACATTACTTGACGTAGTGCCATAGTTAAAGGTAAGCGTTCCGTTGCGGGGATTGAGAGGCAACGTGTAGCTAGCATCAAAGGAATTGCTACCATCGGTATTAGTGTAGCCTACACTCAGACCATCTCCCAATCCGAGTAAGTTGGCTTCATTCAATCTTAACCCGCGTCGGAAACTGCCAACACTGGGCGATCGCCCATTATCAAGAACTATTTGACCGCTAAAGGTTTTTGCCTCACTGATTTTAACTTCTAAAAGACTCGTACCCGTTTGCGATCCTGCTGAGAGTTCAGCAGTCACGTTTTTAATCAAAGGATTAAGTTGCAAAAGTTGCAGGGCTTCTAATAAACGCTGGCGATTCAGAGGTGGTGATGTCGCGATTGCTAGTCGGCTACGGACATAATTCGGATTCAGCCGCCGAGTCCCAGTTACCTGAATATCTTCTAATTTACCTTCGACCACCTGAATTTTAAGAACACCAGATTGGATTGTTTGAGGTGGAATATAAGCACCAGAAGTAATGTAACCATTTTTGACATATAGCTCGGTGATTTTAGAACGTGCTTGATACACTTGGGTCAGTGAGATCGGTCGTTTGGTAAATTCAGCAGTGGCTTTGGCTAATTCTTGGGCACTGAAAACTGTGCTACCAACGACTTCAAAGCGTTCAACAACAATAGTTTGAGGAAAGTTGCCAGGGAGTGGTGTATCAGGTGTAGGAGTTGGGGCAGAGGGTGGAAGTAGTTCTGCTGGTGGGGGGAGTGGCTGTGGCACTTCCGGTGAGGGAAGTGGTGAAGGTGTTGTGGGTGGTTGGATATCCTGTGGTGGTGGAATTTGTTGTGATAGGATGAAATCACCACTTGGTAATTGTGTAGTATCAACAGCCTGAGCTTGCAGTGGACTTAAAAATGTACTGCTAAGTAATAGAAACATACTCAGCGGTAAGCAGGACACTATAAGATTCTGAGGGTATTTATCAATCATCGCACTGGACTATTTTTGTCAGTAACTATGGGATTATACGGGGACTGCTTCAGATGTGAATCTTACTTCATCTTTTGTCGTTAAAGTTGATGTCTTGAGCAAATCGCAATTTAAAAGCTAAATCATCTGGTGATTGCAGACTTAAAAGTATTAATGAGATATCTGGTGAAATTAAATTAATTATGCGTTGCCCAAAATCCTTGGTAAGCAAAATTGGCGTTGCATAATAGAGGGATGAATTGAGGTCATCTACTGTGCAATGTCCA